>JBBQWD010000074.1:0-7632 GCA_038210945.1 Gemmatimonadales bacterium | reverse complement strand
CATTCCCACATAGCCGATCGTCGATCCCATCGCGACCTTCATTCCGGGACGCATGCCAGTCGCGAAATTCCGCATGTGACCATAGCGGCTCACCATTCCGTTGCGGTGCTTGATATCGATCATGTTGCCGTATCCGCCTTTCCGTCCGACGAAGACCACAAACCCATCACCGATCGCGCGAACGGGAGTGCCTTCCGCCGCGGCGTAGTCTGTGCCCGTGTGATTGCGCCATTCGCCGAAAATCGGATGCTTGCGGGAGCCGAAGATGCTGGAGATGCGTCGGAATGCGACCGGAGCGCGGAGGAAAGCGGCTCGCAGCGAGATGCCGCTGGCGTCGTAGTACTGGGCGCTCGTCGCACCGTGTGTGTTGTAGTTAATGGCCTCGAGAGGATTGGTCCCGCCTGAGAGCGCGAGACGGGCGCCGAGAACCTTGTTGACGATGATCGCGCCATTCGGCTTCTGGAGGCGCTCGACCAGCAGGTGGAACTTGTCGCCCTGCCGGAGGTCGCGGCTCATGTCGACTTTGTACTCAAAAATGTCGGCGAGCGACCAGGCGAGCTGGTGACGGGCCGCGGGCGGTAGAACGCCTACGCCACTCTCGTTGAGGGCATTGTAAAGACTGGAGTGAATTACGCCCGAGATCGTGAGGGTGTCGAGGAGCTCCCTGTTGGTGGCTTCGACGACGAGGGGCGAGAGCATGAAGTCCGCCGGATCGAGACCCGGCTCAGTGACGACGATCGGCTGCATCGGAAAGACCTGCTTCTTCTCGAGCGCCGGTGTAAGCCAAATGGCGACCAGTCCAAGGGTCGCCACGACAGCATAGCTAACTGGCCTTACAGTGACTCGCTTCAATCCATCTGTCTCCGAATGAATGTCGGGATCTCCATATCACTCAGATCCTGCTCAGGAGACGATCGATCCTTGTCCGGTGTCACAGCGGGATTGCTGGTCGGAGTGTTCCGGCGCGGTATCTCGCCGAGGGTGTTTCTGGTCGCCCCGTTTCCTCGCGGGGGACGCAGCGGAATCACGGGGGAGCCCCTCACCATCGTCGACTGTGGCGGGACCAGACTCGGCACCTGGACCGAGGTCGATTGCTGGCGCTCCCGGTCGAAGCCGGTGGCGATGACCGTGACCCGGATCTCACCCTGCATGGCCGGCTCGTGAACCGCGCCAAAGATGATTTCCGCGTCTTCCCCCACTGCGTCGTGGATGATCTCGTTGATCTGGTGCACTTCGCCGAGGGTCAGGTCTGCCCCGCCAGTGATGTTGACCAGGACTCCGGTCGCACCTGAGACGGAAACGTTGTCCAGGAGGGGGCTGGCGATCGCCTGCTGGGCAGCTTCGATGGCGCGATTCTCACCGCGCCCTATGCCCGTGCCCATGAGAGCAGATCCACCCTCTTGCATGACAGTCCGGACGTCGGCGAAATCGACGTTGACGAGGCCGGTAACGCTGATTAGGGAGGAAATACCCTGAGTCGCGTGAAGGAGGACCTCGTCGGCCTTCTTGAGCGCGTCCTGGAACGGAATTCCTTTGCCGACGACGGCAAGGAGTCTCTCGTTCGGGACGACGATCATCGTGTCGACGTTCTTCCTCATCTCGGCGATGCCGAGCTCGGCCTGGCGCATCCGCTTGCGGCCTTCGAACAGGAATGGCTTGGTGACGATTCCAACCGTAAGAGCTCCAGCCGCGCGGGCGAGCTCGCAAAGGACCGGGGCGGCTCCGGTCCCCGTGCCGCCACCCATTCCGCACGTCACGAAAACGAGATCGGCGTTGTACATCGCGCGCGCGACCTCTTCCCTGCTTTCGTCTATGGCTTGCTTGCCGATCTCAGGTCGGGCTCCGGCGCCCAAGCCGCGAGTTAGCTTCTTGCCTATCTGAATTTTTACGTCGGACTTGGAGTTCAGGAGGGCCTGGGCATCCGTGTTCACCGAGATGAATTCCACCCCTTCGAGGTGCTCTTCGATCATCCGGTTGACGGCGTTTCCGCCCCCGCCACCAACGCCCACGACCTTCATGCGGGCAGCTTGTGACTGGCTCTCCTCGAATTCGAATATCATCGGGTTGGAAACTCCGTACCACGGGATTTGTGGAAAAAAAGCTCGGGCAAGTATATGACCGTTAGTCGTTTCGTACCATAGGCAAGACGAACGGGAGTGAAAAAAAGTACAACGGGTGTCAAGCGAGTTATCCACATACTCACTCGACCCCGCAGTTTTATGATTTTCTCATAGGAAGCGCGCAGAAACCGCCCCTTGCTTGCTTAGACGTCTCTAGAAGAAGTCTTCGAGCCAGGTCTTCAACCGCTTCGTGAACTTGTCGACGCCAGCTCCGGCGAGCGCCCTGTGCTTGCTCGTTGCTGAGAAGCCAGCTGCGGCGCGGTGGGCGCCGTAGAGCGCGAGTCCAACAACGGTCGCAAAGCGAGGAGCGTCGACCGAATCGCTCAGTCCACCGATGTTCTCGGAAGGCGAGCCGATCCTGACGCCGGTGCCAAAGACGTCCGCCGCCAGATCGGCGACTCCCTCCATCGCGGCGGCGCCGCCCGTGATGACGACTCCCCCGTTCAGGCGCGTTGCAAAACCGGCCCGTTGGATTTCGCTGAGAACAAGATTGAAGATCTCGTCCATCCGCTGATGGATGATGTGCGCCAATACTTCGCGCGGGACGTGCCTTTCGCCCTGCGCGACCGTGCTCGGCAGCTGAATGTTGTCCGAGGGATCAACAAGCGGCTCGTACGCGCACCCGTATCTCTCCTTCAGCCGCTCGGCGTCGGCTTGCGTGACGCCAATCCCCTGCACGATGTCGCTCGTCACGTTGTTGCCGCCGTAATTCACGGTCCCGAGGTGACGAATCTTGCCCTCGTGGAAGACGGCGATGTCTGTCGTGCCGGCGCCCATCTCGACCAGCGCGACGCCGAGTTCCTTCTCGTCCTCGGTGAGAACGCTGAGCGCGCTCGCCAGAGGCTCGAGTACGAGCTCGCGGACACGATAGCCGGCCCGTTCCACCGACTTGCGCAGATTCATCGCGGGTGAAGCGCCGATCGTAACGAGATACATCTCCGTTTCCAACCTGGTTCCGATCATTCCAATCGGATCACGGATTCCTTGATTCTTGTCGACCGAATATTCCTGCGGAATCGCGTGGAGGAGCTCGCGGTCCTGTGGAATCGGCTGCGCCCGAGCGACATCGTTGGCGCGATCGACGTCGGCCTTCGAGATCTCGTCCCCGTTCACCGCGACGATTCCCTTGCTGATCATCGCTCGCACGTGCTCGCCCGCGATACCAGCGTAGATGGTGTCGATCTTCGTTCCCGCCATTCGCTCGGCATCTTCCACTGCCTTCTTGATCGAGCGAGTGGTCTCCTCGATGTCGGAGACTACCCCCTTACGCAATCCCGTCGTCCGAGCCTGACCGACTCCCAGGATTCTGAGCGACGGCGTGCTCTTTCTCTCGCCGATTGCTTCGGCGATGACGACTGTCGTCTTGGCGGAGCCTATGTCCAGACCAGCGATGATGCGTTCGGGATTCATTGAAGCCTTGCGATCACTTGATCGCGATAACGTAGATCGATCTCACCGACGTGGACCTTACGTCGAGCGAGATCGCTTTCAACGGGAAAGATATCGGCAAGCCGCTCGACTGACAGGTCTAGCGGGACACGGACGCGCAGTGATTTGCGCTGCGGGGTCGCTGAATTACCAGCGACGCCGCCCGAATCCTCGGCTCTGGGAGCGAGCGTGAGCAGGATTTCATCCTTTCCTGTTCGTCTCGCTTCTTCGATGCGCGCGAACACGCGCGGCTCCACTGCGCGGATCGCTCCGATGAGCTTAAGAAGAACGGGATCCGTACTCGCAACAATGGGAAGGTCCAGGTTTGTGCGCGACGGATCGATCGGAAGCTGCCGTCCGAGCGAATCGAACGGCTGTAATCCGGTCGCCGTTTGTATGAGCGCGACCGGGAGATTCTCCTTCACGATCACGACAAGCGTGCCCGGCGGCCGGCGCTCGATCCGCACGTCGGATACCTGCGGATGGCGTCGAACTTTCTGGCGCAACGGCTCGAGGTTATCCCAAAGGGACATGAGCGTGTCGATCTGCAGGCGCGCTACGATGTCGTTCGGCTGCAGATACCGAGTCCCGCGGACTTCCACGGTGCGCACCCGAAAAAAGGCCATCTGCCGGGCTCCGGCGCGCGCGCCCCACGCCGCGGCCATGATCACACCCACCAGGAAAAGCGCGCCGAGAATTCTCCAGCCCGGCCTCCTCAGGCGCTCGCGATCCATCACGCCTTCCCTGATTCAAGCCGTTGCTTCAGCTCCGAACCGGTGCGCGTAATGTCGCCGGCGCCAATCGTGATGACGACGTCGCCTTTTCTCACGAACCCGCAGAGTGCCTCCGACAGCTCGGAGCGCGAGCCCTGCCAAACCGCCGGCCTTCCCGCCCGCGAGAGAGATGCGGCGATCAGATCCGACGTTATGCCCGCGATTGGCTTTTCGCGCGCTGGATAGATCTCGGTGAGGAAAACCGCATCGGCGAACGAAAGCGACTGACCGAAAGCTTCGGAGAAGTCTCGTGTCCGGGAGAAGAGATGCGGCTGGAAAGCAGCCACGATTCGGCGGCCGGGGTAAGATGCGCGCGCAGCCTGGAGAGTTGCGGCGATCTCGGTCGGGTGATGTGCGTAGTCGTCAACGATCGATAGACCGGCAACATCGCAAAGGTGCTGAAAGCGCCGCTCGACTCCTCCGAACTGGCGAAGACCCTCGCGCATCTGTTCGAGGGTCACGCCGAGCGCGAAGCCCGCGGCGATCGCCGCGAGAGCGTTTTGCACGTTGTGGTGTCCGGGCACACGCAGGGACACGTCGCCGAGCCCGCGCCCGTCGTAAGCGACAGAGAAAGTCGTGGCTTGCCCGCTCGCCCTGATATCGCGCGCCACGAGCCGGGCGTCGGACGATGTAAGTCCGTAACGAATGACTTCGGAGCTCGCGGGAAGCACGAGATTTTTCGCGCCCGCGTCGTCGTCACACAGAACGATTACCGGCGCGTCACGCACGAAGCGCGAGAAAGTCGCTCTGATGTCTTCCAGATCGTGGTAGATGTCTAGGTGGTCCGCCTCGACGTTCGTGACGACGGCGACCGTCGGAGAAAGCGTCAGGAACGAACGATCGTATTCGTCGGCTTCGACAACGAATAGCTCGTCGGATTCGTACGAGAGATTCCCCTTCCATTCGGCCACGCGCCCACCGGCAACTCCCGTGGGCTTTAGCCCGGCAGCGGCGAGAGCCGCGGTGGTCATAACTGTCGTTGTCGTCTTGCCGTGAGTGCCAGCGATCGCGACGAGTTTGCCGCCGGCTACCGCATTGCCGAGAGCCTCGGCTCTTCTCGTGATAGGGATTCCGAGCTCGCGCGCGCGGGCAAGCTCGGGATGATCCTTCGCCATGGCCGAAGTAACGATCAGCTCACGCGCGCCGGCGACATGATCAGGGCTGTGACCCTTGAAGACCTGGATGCCAAGGCCCTCCAGATCTTCGGTAGCACCCGGATTCGCATCGCATCCGCTTACCGCCACTCCCCGGCGCGCCATGAGCTCGGCGAGCGCGCGCATCCCCGCGCCCGCTATCCCAACGAAGTGAACCGGGCGGGGATCGGAGGCGCTCAAGCTCGGGTCTGCTGGCGCGCGACGAGTTGAAGAATGTGTCGCGCGATGTCCGCGGCGGCCGTTGGTCGAGCGCGCTCGAGAGCCTTGGCCTTCATGCTGGCGAGTTTACCGGGATCGTTCAGCATGGAAGTCACTGCTTGCGAGAGCGTCTGAGGATTCAGATCCGACTGGCGAATCATCTCCGCCGCCCCGGACTTCGCGAGCGCCTTTGCATTTTCAGTCTGGTGATCGGCCGCAGCGGTGGGGAGCGGAACTACGATGACTGGAATGCCCCACGCGCACAGCTCAGCGGTCGCCATCGCGCCCGCACGCGACAATGCGAAGTCGGCCGCCCGGTATGCGTCGGAGATGGGTGCGATGTAGGCGCGTACCTTCACCCGGTCGCTCTCGTAGCGCGCGAGTTTCTCATAATTGGCCTTACCCGTCGCCCATATGACGAAGAGACCCGGCGGGACGCCCTGGTCGATCCACTTGGCGACGACGTCGTTCATCGCCTGCGATCCCTGGCTGCCGCCGTACACCAGCAGCACGGCGCCTCCGGTCGCGGAGAACCCCCACTTCGCGCGCGCAGGACCCTTGTTGAATGCATCCGCCGGCGGCGGCTCGATCGGATTCCCGGAATCGAATACTCCCGTCTTCTTCGATGGGGAGAGGTGACGCCTTGCCTCGGGGAAACCGAGGTGTATCTGGTCGGCGAACCGGCTAAAGAATTTCGCGGTGATGCCTGGATGCGTGTTCTGCTCCTGCATCACGAAGGGAATGTGGTGCGCGACCGCATAGCCGAGCGCCAGTCCGGATGCGTACCCGCCCGTTCCGACCACGCACACGGGCGGCTCGCTCCGCACCTCGCCGGCGATTCTGCGCCAAGCGGTCATCGCGCCACGGAGCGTCTTCCAGTTCTCCCAAGGGCGGGAACGATACAGCGGGTGCAGGTCGAGCAGCTCGAAGGGAAAACCGACCTGGGGAAGTACGTCCCGCTCGATACCGCGCTGCGCGCCAATGAAGAACGGCTCGACGCGTTTATCAGCCTTCACGAGGGCGCGCGCGATTGCGAGTCCCGGATACAGGTGGCCGCCAGTGCCACCGCCGGCGAAGATGACCCTCATCGCGCCGGAAGCGCGCGCAGAGCGGAGGGATCAGTCGCTGCCAGGCCGAACACTTTTTCGCGCGTGCTACCGATGTTGATCAGGATTCCAGTCATGACAAGTGAGAGGATCAGATTCGAGCGGCCGTAAGAAATGAACGGCAGCGTAAGCCCCGTCGTAGGAAGCAACCCCGTTGCCACGCCGATATGAAGATACGCTGTCAGCACCATCGTCACCGTAAGTCCAACCGCGACCAGCTGAAGAAATGGGCTTCGCGCTTTCCGCGCGATGCGAAATCCCAGGGCCGCGTAGAGCGCGAAAGCGAGTACGAGCAAGCCGAGCCCGATGAATCCCCATTCTTCGCCGATGTGGCCCGCGATGAAGTCGTCATAGCCGAACGGCAGAAATCCGTACTGCTGACGCCCCCTTCCGAAGCCGACGCCGAATATCTGACCTGAGCCGACGGCGATGAGGGATTGTCGAAGCTGATAGCTCACCTCGAGCGGTGCGGCTCCAGGATCGAAGAAAGCCGACATTCGAAGGAGCACGTAATTGAGCCGCTCGATCTTTACGTACAGGAGCGGAATGAGCATCACGCCGAGCGCCACGAAATGACCGATTCGTACCCCGCCCGCAAACAGGATGATGCCCAGCACGAGGGTGAACATCATCGCAGTCGAGAGATCGGGCTCGAGCATCACCAGAATATCCATCGTCCCGACGACGACGAGAAAAGGCAGCAATCCCTTGGTGAGACCTCGCAGAGCGGGCCCCTTCTTCACGATGAGCATCGATGTCCAGATCACCACCGCGAGCTTGCCGAGCTCTGATGGTTGGAGCGAGCTGCCGAACAGGAATCTGCGGGCGCCGTGAATGCGCGGGGCAATGCCCA
>JBBQWD010000073.1:0-7652 GCA_038210945.1 Gemmatimonadales bacterium | reverse complement strand
ACAGTCTCGTTCCAACCGAGGATAGCAGCATGTCAACCGAACAGCGGTCCGATTCGACCTCAGAGCAGCACTATCCGTATGCGACGCACCTCGACATCAGATATCCCGCTCTGGAGGTCGTCGACGTTCAGAAGATCGCGGACGCGGTCACCGACCGCTGGTACAATCAGACGCTGTGCAAGGTCAACGACTCAGTCGTGCGGGTCGGCGTCATGCAGGGAGAGTATCACTGGCACAAGCACGACGATCTCGACGAGTTCTTCTACGTCGTCGAAGGGACGTTCCTCATCGATCTCGAGGGGCGAACGGTGGAGCTATCGCCGCGTCAGGGATTCGTGGTACCCAGGGGAGCCGTGCACCGCACCCGCGCGCCGATGAAGGCCATCATCCTGATGGTCGAGGGCGCGGGTATCGTACCGACAGGCGACTAGATCGGGGACTAAAACTGAAGACTGCAGTTAAGAAACTATTGGGATGCCAGCTTGAAATCGTGTTCGAGCACCATGCTCGCGGGAAGAACGAGCTTTTCCTCGAGCGTGTTCTGCCCCGCTCTGCCCACCTTTGCCGTGATCTGCGCGCCCTTCGTGAATCCGCACATCATATAGGAGCCATCCGGACCGGTGTCCGTCTCGACTGTCTTCTGCAGGTTGGTCGAGACCAGTCGCCCGCTCTGCTCGATCCACTGGACTTGCCAGCTCGCCCACACGTGCGCACCCCGCACCGCATTGCCATCCGCATCCTTGACGTAACCGACCGCCATGCCCTGCGCGTCGGTGCCCGTTTCGTTCTGGCCGCATAGCCTGTTGCGTAGCGTCGCAAAGGAGGGAATGATCACCACTGCCTGTCCCCGCGAACCCGGCGCCACGGAAACGGTCTGAACCCGCTCGGGAATGCGCAGAAGGCGGAGCCGCGGATGCTCGAAGATGACTTTGTCCGAAAGCGCGCCGTCGATCACCAGCTCGTACCTGCCGCCTTCGCTCGTGCGCGCCTTGAAGCGGCCGACTCCTGTTGAAACAATGACGCCCTTCAAAGGCCTCCCCGTCGTGCTGTCATAGACAACACCCTCGAGCACCGCCTGCACGGGAGCCGAAGCGAGCGTAGCAGTTGTCGCACTTGCGTCGGTCGGAGTTGGCGCTGGACTCGCCGCCACCGACGCCGGCGCGCTACCAGCCGGACGAGCAGTACCGCCTACTTCCTGGAATCCGACGAGGCTGTCGCGGACGACGTTGGCCGATCCAAAGACCGTCGCACTGACGCGCGTGGTGCGCGGCATCCTGATGTACCAGCGCTGAACGATCCATTGGCCGCCCTCCAACTGCTGGAAGTCGACCCGACCCGTCGTTCTCGCGATCCGCAGCGGGATCGGCAGATTCACGTAGTCGAAATTCAGATACTTGAGCGCGTTCGCGCGCGGGTCGAGCCAGATCACCCCGGTTAGCTCAGGTTGTGAGCCTACCCTCGATGGTTTGAACTCGAGACCCGTAAACCCGTTCTCAGGTCCGTAACCGCGAATCGCGGCGAAACAGTGCGACTTGACGAACTGATCCGACAGTAAGGCAGCCGCATCGGGAGCACGGTAGACCTCTCCGTCCGCAGAATTGCCGCGTCGCGCTGAGTCGAGCTGACCCCAGGATATGCCCGTCGCGGGCCTGCGCGGAATATTGGTTCGCGCTTCCTTTCGCTCGGCGACTATGCCCAGACTCCGATCGAGCGCCCTCTCATATAGGTCCACGTCGAGCGGTACGAGGCCCTTCGCCTCGGTCATCGCGCTCGCCGCCAGCGCCTTTCGCAGCTCGACCCAAAGGGCGCCCGCTGGAGTTCCCGGACCACTTAGCTGTTGGCAAGCGGTTTCGGTTCGCGCTACGACACCGGCGAGCCGCGTCGGCGTCATTCCGACCCGGAGCCGAATTGGTTTACCAGAGGGCCGGAGCACCACCGAGAGCCAGGTATCGTAGCTGACTTTGTCGGCCTGCACCCGAAACGAACTTCGCAGCGGAGTCGGCAGATCGATGTGACCGACCTGGTCGCTGAAGCCGCCGCCGAGCAACAGGCCGGCCGAGTCGAACACGGAGACGTTGGCGCCGACGATCGGCTTGCCATTGGCAGCCTCGACCACTTCTACCCGTACATCCTGTGGAGTCCGCACGTCCTGCTGCGCGACCCGCACGTTTTGCCCACCGGCACTTGTACCGGTTAGCACGATCGCAGCAGCTAGTATGATGGGCCGAAGTTGCATTGATGCAGCGCCTTTAAGTGGGTCAGTGAAAAACCGGCCGAGCGAGGCTCGGCCTGCCACATAAAGGACGCTCGATCAGGCCGTCGGTTTTATAACCAGGTTGTATTTGCTCAGGACGTTGCACCCCATCACGCGCTCCGGGATAAAGCGGCTCTCGGTCATGAATCGGAGGACCTGCCGGGCGAACGCCTGGTCTTTGGAGCCGATGATCTCGACCGTGCTGGGGTCGGCGAGGCCGTCGGGCCGCACCACGAACTCGACGGCGATGCTATCGCCCCGGCGCAGGGACGGTGGCACTGGAAGCACTCGAGGCGTCCCAATGAGGTGGGCAAAGGGCAATGCGTCTACCGAAACGTATTTTGACAGGCTGTCCGAGGCAGCGGCGCACTCGGGAGAGACCGCGGCGGGACGAGGAGCCGACGCACACGCGAAAAGCGTGACCGTGGCACTAGCCGACGCGAGTAACAGGAAGTTCTTCATGCGCCAAATCTCCATTGAGCCGCTCCTGGCGGGGTATCGGCAGAATGAGTGCCAGCCCCGATCCTCTCCCCCCGCGCAATTCAGACCAAAAAAATGAGTGACCGGCCGAGCTTGGGCCTCGTCAATTCGGGGGACACAAAGGTCCCCGAACATAGGGGAGGGGGAAGTTGTCGTCTAAAGTCATTTCGTCACTCACGCTTCTGGCAATGTGTGCCTGCGCTGGAAGCAAGGATTCGTACGTCGTCGGAGCCGTCGGCCCCTGGAAGCAGGGCTACGGGCTCCAGAACCTGCAGGGAGTGCAGCTGGCGGCGGAGGAGATCAACAAGTCAGGCGGAATCAACGGTCATCCATTCAAGGTGATCGAGCGCGATGACTCCGGCGATGGACCCCAGGCGGCCAAGATCGCCCAGGAGTTCGTTAGAAACGCCTCTATCTCGGCGGTCATCGGCCACGTGAACTCCTCGGGCATGCTGGCAGCGGCGCCCATTTACGACGGGCAGCTCGCGGCAGTTGCCACGAGCGCGACCTCCCCCGACCTCACAGGCATCTCGAGCTGGGTTTTCCGCGTGATCTCGAGCGACTCACTCAACGGCATCGCACTCGCCAACTTCGCGTCCCGGTTTGGGCAGCGTGGACCGACGAGTGTCGCGGTTCTCTACGAGAACAATACCTATGGTCGCGGTCTCGCCGATTCGTTCAGGCGTTCGTTCCATGGAGACATACTGAGTCTCGATCCAATCAACGCCGACCTCCCGACAGCCGAGCCTTACATCTCCTACCTGAAATCGCGGAAGCCGAAAATCGTCTTCGTGGCGGGCCGGGTAGCGTCGGGACTCAAGATCCTCAAGGAAGCGAAACGTCAGGGATTCAACCCGATCTTCGTTGGTGGCGATGGCTGGCAAGGTATCCTCGCCGATACGGTGACATCCGAAGGCGCGTACATCGGCCAGTCGTTCACGCCCGAAGATCCTTCTCCCGCCGCGCGCGCTTTCGTTGCAGCATTCAAAAAGAAGTTCAACACCGCTCCGGACGCCCACGCGGCTCTCGCGTATGACGCGACGCGTCTTCTGGCGCAGGCTCTGAAGGAGACGGGGCCGGATCGCAGAGCAGTGCGCAACTATCTCCGCTCGCTCAACCGTGAGACAGCCTACGCGGGTCTCACTGGTCCAGCATACTTCGATGACACCGGCGATCCTGTCGGGATGCGCTTCCGCGTCCTGAAGGCGCACAACGGCTTGATGACAGTTGCGGAGGCCAAGTGAGACTCCCCTTCCGCTTTCGTACGATCCGGCAGATCCTGACGATTGGATTCTCAGCGCTCATCGTCCTGCTTCTCGGTGCCGGCGCGGTCGGCTGGATCTCCATGACGAGCATGGCTGAGCGAGTAACAGAGGCGCTCGCCGACGCACAAGCTGATGCGAAACAGGCTTCCGACTTCTCGAACGTCGTCACCCAGGAAATCCAGGCGGCGAACACTTATCTGAGCGATCAGGATGCCAAGTCCGACGCAGAATTCCGCCGCCTCGGCTGGGAAGCACACAGGCTGCACCGAAGCTTCAACACCAGACGGGACCTTCTCGCCCAGCAAATCGCGCGGACCGTGGCGATCGACACGACACTGGCAAGAGTAGAGGCGGCCTTTGCGCTGTCGCACCGGCTAACCGATCTCGGACGCCTCGACGAGGCACATGTTCAAGCCCAGGAAGCTCGCAAGATGGTGCCGTCGCTGCTGCAACAGCTGACCGGCCTCGAGCATTCGCGCGCGCAGCAGCTGGCAGCGATATCGGCAGACCTGCGCGGCCAGTCGGTCGCGCGTTCACGCCTTCTCGTATCGGTGATCGTAGTCGCGACACTTCTTGCGATCATGATTGTCATCCGCATGGGACGCGCGGTGGGCCGTCCGTTGCGGCTCCTCGTCAGGCACGCCGTTCAGCTGAGTCACGGTGATTTGCAGCAGCGCACCGAAGGCGAGATGCCCGGCGAATTCCGCACGCTGGCCGACGCGATGAACCACGCTACGATCGCGTTGTCGCGAATTGCCATGGGCGCCGCCAAAACCGCCGACGAAGTCGCGCAGTCCGCCAGCGATCTCGCCTCCGCCTCGAAGCAGATCTCGGCGTCAGCGGGCGAAGTCGCCGACGCAGTGGAAGAGGTCTCGCATGGAGCAGAGTCGCAGGTGGCGCAGCTACGTCAGGTGAATGAAGCACTGGATGGAATCCGCACCCGCGGCGACAATCTCGTCGGCGGCGCGCAGGAAGTGCACAGCCTGGCGAGCGCAATCGAGGCCGAGGCTCAGGGCAAGCGTGTCGACATCGATCGTGCGCTCAAGATCCTGTTCGATGTTCGCAGCATCGTGCAGCAGGCGGCGGCGCAGGTGCGCGAGCTCAATACGACGGCGGGAGACATCAACAAGTTCGTGGTGTCGGTGAGTCGCATCGCCGAGCAGACGAATCTTCTGTCGCTGAACGCTGCGATCGAAGCGGCGCGCGCGGGTGAAGCCGGCCGCGGGTTCGCGGTCGTCGCCGGAGAAGTCAGAAAGCTGGCGGATCAGACGCAGGCCGCGGCGGACGACGTCGTGAAGATGACAGAGAGCGTGACGAGCCGCGTGCTCGCTACCTCGAAGGCGATGGAACAAGGCGTCGTCCAGGTAGGCGAGATCGAGCGCGTGAGCCGCGAGCTGGATGGCGCGCTCTCGACGATTCTCGCGGCGGCGGAGAAAACCCGCGCCGCTGCCGGCGCCGTGACGACAGCGGCGACGGAAAACGCGCAAGCGGTTGATTCAGCGGCCGCAAACCTCGGACTGATCGCTCGGACCGCGGAGAGTCACGCAACTGCGGCGATGCAGGTGAGCGCATCGACGGAAGAGCAGAGCGCGGCATGCGAGCAGATGAGCATGGCGTCGACGCAGCTTTTCCATGGAAGTCATGCATTGCTCGATCTGGTCGGCGAGTTGAAAACAGCAACTCCCGTTTCGACGGTCAAAGCCGAAGAGATCGACAAGTCCGAAGGGCTCGAGTCTCGGAGACCGCCTAAACCCATCACGACCCCACCGCAGCCGTCTCCGCAGGTAAAGCGGGTCGCCTAGGCCGCTCGG
The DNA here is from genome assembly GCA_038210945.1 of Gemmatimonadales bacterium. Taxonomy (GTDB): domain Bacteria; phylum Gemmatimonadota; class Gemmatimonadetes; order Gemmatimonadales; family Gemmatimonadaceae; genus UBA4720. Next base: position 1,842 of record JBBQWD010000073.1, on the reverse strand, counting down.
GCGAAATGGACGGCGGGTTGCGCGCGTTGGTGGCAAGCTTGCGCCCGCGACTTGTGCTATTCGCGGGAGAAGCCGAGTGGCGAAGTTCTCGTCGTTGATGACGACCGTGTGCTGTTCGAGGCGTTGACGAAGGCACTCTGAGGCTCGACGCGGCTTAGATTTCCTCGCCGAGGTCTCTGCGTTGAATTCTCAATCCCCTGCTCCACCCGCCGTCGTTCTGTTGAGCGGCGGCCTCGACTCGACCACCGTGTTGGCCATCGCGAAGAGCGAGGGACTCAGCGTGCACGCGCTGACTTTCCGGTACGGCCAGCGCCATTCGGTGGAGATAGAGGGCGCCAAGGTAATTGCTCGCCGCGCGGGCGTTGCCGAACACCATGTCGTCGACATTGACCTGACGGTGTTCGGAGGGTCCGCGCTCACGGCCGACATTCCTGTACCGAAGGACCGCGATCTCGCGGCGGACTCGGCGAGCGCCAAGGAGATTCCCATTACGTATGTGCCGGCTCGCAACACGATCTTTCTCTCATACGCGCTGGCGCTGGCTGAGGTCGTTGAGGCGTCCAACATCTTCATCGGCGTGAACGCGCTCGACTACAGTGGATATCCGGACTGCAGGCCGGAATACATCGAAGCGTTCGAGAAAATGGCGAACCTCGCCACGCGAGCGGGAGTTGAAGGACGCACACATCTCACGATACGGACGCCCCTCATCGCGCTCACCAAGGCGGCCATCATCGCGCTTGGCACCTCCCTCGGCGTCGACTACGGAGCGACCACGAGCTGTTACGACCCAGGCGCGGATGGGGAGGCGTGTGGGCGGTGTGATGCGTGTCAGCTTCGGCTCAAGGGATTCGATGAGGCCGGGCTGGAAGATCCGATCACCTACGCGGTAACCCGGTGACATACACAGTGAAAGAGATCTTCTACACGCTTCAGGGCGAGGGTGCGCAGTCGGGGCGTGCCGCCGTGTTCTGTCGGTTCTCTGGCTGCAACCTATGGTCTGGGCGCGAGGAGGATCGGTCGCGGGCGGTCTGTCAGTTCTGCGACACCGATTTCGTTGGGACGGGACCGGACGGTGGCAGGTTCAAGAGCGCGATCGAGCTTGCGGATGCAGTAGACAAATGCTGGGCCGGGCGCGGCGGGGGAAAGTACGTGGTGTGTACCGGCGGCGAGCCGCTGCTCCAGCTGGACGAGGAGCTGATCGATGCGCTGCACGAGCGCGGGTTCGAGGTCGCGGTCGAAACCAATGGGACGAAGCCGGCGCCGTCATCACTCGACTGGATTTGCGTCAGTCCAAAAGCTGGCGCGCCGTTCGTGCAGAAGAGTGGGAGCGAGCTGAAGCTCGTTTATCCGCAGGAGAATGCGCCGCCCGAGAAGTTTGCGCAGCTCGATTTCGAGCACTTTTTCCTGCAGCCGATGGATGGGTCCGATACGGCTCTGAACACCGAGCGCGCGATCGAATATTGTCTCGCGCACCCGAAGTGGCGTCTCAGCATCCAGACTCACAAACTGGTAGGACTGAGATAGGGCGCCAGCAAGCTACGACGCTACCCGACACGTTACTGCCGCAGCGCCGGGCCCAGTACGCTCTTCGGCTTGGCTTGCGGCGTACGCGCTTTCAGAGTTTTCTCGAACGCTTCCAGATACTTGATTCCCGAGCCGGTGTTGAAGAGGACGACTCTTTCATCCGGCTTCACATCACCGCGCGCCAGCAGCTTGCGCAGGGCCGGCACGCACGCGCCTCCCTCGGGCGCGGCGAAGATTCCTTCCGTGCGCGCGAGCTCCCGCGCGCCCTCGATCAGCTCGTCGTCCGTGACTGTAATCGCGGTTCCGCCTGATTCG
>JBBQWD010000072.1:0-7696 GCA_038210945.1 Gemmatimonadales bacterium | reverse complement strand
CCATCATGGGAAGCACCATCAGACCTATGTCAACAATCTGAACGCGGCGATCGAAAAAGCTCCGGAGCTGGCGAGCAAATCGTTGGACGATCTTATGCGGAACGTCAATACGCTCCCCGAAGCCGTCCGCACCCCGATTCGGAACAACGGCGGCGGACATTGGAACCACTCCATGTTCTGGCAGATCATGGCGCCGAAAGCCGGCGGAGAGCCGGGCGGCAACCTCGGCACGGCGATCAAGAGTGCGTTCGGTGATTTCGCGAAATTCCGGGAGCAGTTCAGCGCCGCCGGCGTCGGGCGGTTCGGATCGGGCTGGGCGTGGCTGATCAACACCGGCGGCAAGCTTTCCATCATCAGCACGCCGAACCAGGACAACCCCCTGATGGAAGGAAAGAAAGCGATCATGGGTCTCGACGTCTGGGAGCACGCGTACTACCTCAAGTACCAGAACCGCCGGCCCGATTACATCAATGCGTGGTGGAACGTTGTCAACTGGAAAGAGGTCGAGAAGAGATTCGCCGCTTCCTGATTAGCGCGCCGCCTCACCCTCTAGATAGGTGTAGCCCTCGAGCCCGGCGACATAGTCGGCGATGAACGTGTTCGCCTCCTGGCGCTCCAGGTTCGTCGCGTTCGCCACCTTGCGGCGGAACGTCGCAAGGAGATCTGAAGCGCGGAACTGCACGTACGCGAGGACTTCGGTCACCGTGTCGCCGTGCACGAGATCGGTCACCTCGTACCCGTCGGTGGCCGAGAGCCGGATGTGAACCGCGTTGGTATCGCCGAACAAGTTGTGCAGATCGCCGAGGATCTCCTGGTACGCGCCAGTTAGAAAGATCCCGATCATGTAGGGATCGTCGTCACTGAACGGGTGCAGCTCCAGGCTCGGTCTCGACGTTCGATCGCCGATGAAGTTCTCGATCTTCCCGTCGGAGTCGCACGTCACGTCCTGAATCGTGCCGCGGCGCGTCGGCTCTTCGTTCAGGCGGTGGATCGGCATGATCGGAAAGATCTGGTCGATCGCCCAGCTGTCGGGCAGCGATTGGAAGAGCGAGAAGTTGCAGAAGTAGCGATCGACGAGATTGGCTTCCAGATCGTCGATGATGTCGGAGTACTCGTCGCGATCCTTCTGCGCGATTCTCGCGACCGCCTGGATCGTCGCCAGATAAATCTGCTCTCCGACGGCACGGTCGCGAAGGCACAGAACGCCGGTGTTGAACAGCTCCTGCGCGCGCTCTTTGTCGAAGGTGGCGTCGTGATAGACCTCGCGCACGCGCTTCCTGGAAACCCGCTTCGAAACGCTCGCGTAGTCAGCCGCCATCTCGTGCAGCAGCGTATGGTGCTCTTCGTTGAGCTCCGGCACCGTGTTGTCCGCCTGCGACTCGACGTCGATCACGCTGAGCAGCAGCAGCGCATGGTGTGCGGTCAGTGCCCGGCCAGATTCGCTGATGATGTGGGGCATCGGCAGCTCGTGCTCGCGGCAGGCTTCGGCGAGCGTGTAGATCACGTCGTCGGCGTATTCCTGAAGCGTGTAGTTCACGCTTGCCTGTGATGTCGAGCCGCTGCCGTCGTAATCCACTCCCAGGCCCCCGCCGACATCTACGTGCGTGATGTCGACGCCAAGTCCGCGGAGCTCGGCGTAATATCGCGCGACCTCCTGGAGTCCCGCCTTTATGTAACGGATGTCGGTGATCTGCGATCCGAGGTGGAAGTGAATGAGCTTCAGAATGTCGAGGCGGCCGAGAGCCTTTAGCTTGTCCACCAGCCTCACGAGCTGCGCGGTGCTCAGTCCGAACTTCGATTTCTCTCCGCCACTTTTGGCCCACCTGCCAGAGCCTTCCGAGTAGAGCTTGATCCGCACTCCAGCGGTCGGATTCACCCCCAACTCGTCGGCCACCTGGAGGAGCACGTCCACTTCGCTCAACTGCTCGAGCACGATGAAGACCTGGTGACCCAGCTTCTGACCCATCAGTGCGAGGCGCATGAACTCCTCGTCCTTGTATCCGTTGCAGACAATCAAGTGGTCCGTGTGCTCGGCCAAACCCAGCACCGCCTGAAGCTCGGGCTTGCTGCCGCACTCCAACCCGACGCCGGCCGTCTTCCCGAATTCGACGATCTCTTCGACCACATGGCGCTGCTGATTGACCTTGATCGGATACACGGTCGTGTAGCCACCCGAGTACGCGTACTCCTCCCGCGCGTGCGCGAACTTCTGGTTCAGCGACTCGATTCTCGAGCGGAGGATGTCGGAGAACCGGAGTAGCAGCGGCAGCCCGACTCCCTGCTCCTCGAGATCTCTAGCCAGCTCGAACAGATCCAGCTCTCTGTCCGTTTTCTCGCGGTCCGGCCGAACGACGACGTGGCCGGCGTCGTTGATGTCGAAGAAACCGATTCCCCAGCCCTCGATGTTGTAGAGCGTGCGAGCCGAAGCAACGGTCCACGGCTCGACGGGCTCCGGCGGAGGCGCCGGAGGCGAGGGCTTCGAGGGAGAAATGCGGGTGCTGGTCATGTCAACATTTTATGGCATATGATAGGCGAGTGGTACCCGCGTTCGGTCACGGATAGAGCGTTTCAATCTTCCAGCCCGTTCCGACCCTCGTGTACAGGTGCCGCTCATGGAGCCGGTTCGGGCGCCCTTTCCAGAATTCGATTCGCTCCGGCTGCACGCGAAAGCCTGACCAGAACCTGGGACGAGGCACGGCCCTCCCCTCGAACTCTTTCTCGTATTTCGCGACGCGTTCGGCGAGCGCGGTGGGCGTTTCCACCGGCTCGCTCTGGCGCGAAGCCCACGCGCCGATCTGACTGGCGCGCTCACGGCTGGCGAAGTACGCATCCGCCTCTTCGTCCGCAACTTTCGCCACGGTTCCCTCGATTCGCACTTGGATATCGAGGGGAGACCAATAGAAACAAAGGGCGGCGTGGGGCTGGGCGAGGAGGTGCCGGCCCTTTCTCCCCTCGTGATTCGTGTAGAAGACGAATCCGCGCTCGTCAAACGCCTTGAGAAGCACGATCCGCACGGATGGTTGCCCGCCCTCGTCGACCGTCCCGAGTGCCATCGCGTTCGGATCACGGATGATGGTGCGATCGATCTTCTCGGCGAGAGCGTAGACGCTGCGAAATCGCTCGATCGGATCCGGTGGGATCAACTAATACCTCGGCATCGTCGGATCGACGTCGTCGATCCAGCGAAGAATGCCGCCGGTGAGATTGCGAACATCGGTGACACCGGCATTCGCCAGCTGCTGCGCGGCCTTCATACTTCGCGCGCCGACCTTGCAGTACAGGATCGTCTCACGCCTCTTGTCCAGCCGCGGGATCTCTGCCGGAATCTGGTTCAGAGGTACGAGGCGCGCGCCGGGGATGTGTCCGATCTGCCACTCGTACGGCTCCCTGACGTCGATGATCTCCAACTTCTCGCCGCGCTCCAGGCGCTGCGCCAGCTGGGATGGCTGAATTTCCCTGATCGTCTCACGCGCAGCCATTTCCTCCGGGCCTGTACCGCACAGAACGTCGTAGTCCATGAGCTCGGTGATCTCTCGCGTCCCGCAGGCGGGGCACTCCGGGTCTTTGCGAATCTCGAGTGTACGGAACGCCATCGTCATCGCGTCAATCAGCAGCAATCTGCCGACGAGCGTGTCGCCAATCCCAAGAATGATCTTGATCGCCTCGGTCGCCTGTATCGTTCCGACCAGACCGGGCACCACACCAAGCACGCCCGCCTCGGCGCAGCTGGGGATGAGGTTCGGCGGCGGCGGCTCACGAAAGAGACAGCGGTAGCACGGCCCATCGGGTGCACCGAACACGGATGCCTGCCCCTCGAAGCGATAGACACTACCGTAAACATTCGGAATGCCGAGCAGGACCGAAGTATCGTTGACCAGGTAGCGCGTAGCGAAGTTGTCGGTTCCGTCGATGATGAGATCGTAGTCGCGGGCGATGGCGAGCGCGTTACCCGATGTGAGTCTCGTCTCGTAAGCTTCGATGTGCACGTGCGGATTGACATCTCGCAGCCGGTCGCGCGCTGAATCGATTTTAGGACTCCCGATTCCGGACGACCCGTGTAGGATCTGCCGCTGGAGATTGGATAGGTCAACGACATCGAAATCGACGAGGCCGAGAGTGCCGACACCGGCCGCAGCGAGGTACAGCGCGACAGGCGATCCGAGACCCCCCGCCCCGATGAGGAGCACGCGCGATTGCTTGAGCGCGCGCTGGCCTTCTTCTCCTACCTGAGGCAGGAGAATGTGGCGGCTGTAGCGAATCAGCTCTTCGCGATTCAGCTCGGTCGTGTCAGGCCGGGTTCGAGTATCCACACCCATGATATATTCCGCACTGTGTCAGTTCGTGCCTCAATAGGACGCTAACGCCTGTCCGCTCATCCAGCAACGCTCTCTACGCACCCAACGGAATTAGATGTTCTTCAAGCGATTCTACGATGAAAACCTGGCGCAGGCGAGCTATCTGATTGCTTGCGAAAAGACGCGTGAAGCCATTGTCATCGATCCAAACCTCGATGTGTCCCAATACACGAGGGCCGCGGGCGCGCAGCGCGCTCGCATTACGCACGTCACGGAAACGCATATCCACGCCGACTTCGTGTCCGGCGCCCGCGCTCTCGCCGCAGCTACCGGCGCGGAGCTCCACCTTTCAACCGAGGGTGGCAAGGAATGGGGCTACACCGAGCCCGCGATGAGAGCGGCAACTCCTCTCCGAGACGGATCTGAAATCATCGTAGGAAGGGTTCGCTTGCGGGCCGCCCACACTCCCGGACACACGCCGGAGCATCTCGTCTTCTTTGTATCGGATCTCGAGCGCGGCGAAGATCCCGTTGGTGCATTGTCCGGTGACTTCGTCTTCGTGGGAGACGTGGGTCGTCCCGATCTCCTCGAGCGCGCGGCTGGAGCGAAAGGGAGCATGGCGACTTCCGCGCGACAGCTGTTTCAATCACTCAGGACTTTTTCCGCCCAACCGGATCATTTGCAGATCTGGCCCGGGCACGGCGCTGGCTCCGCCTGTGGAAAATCGCTCGGCGCCATGCCGCAGACGACGCTCGGGTACGAGAAGCTGTTCAACTGGGCATTCGCCGCGACGAGCGAAAAGGATTTCGTCGCGAAAGTTCTCGAGGACCAGCCGGTGCCTCCGCGCTACTTCGCTGTGATGAAGCAGGTGAATCGGGCTGGGGTTCTTCCGGCGGCTCAGGCGACTACGGCGCTACTCGGTCTCGACGAGCTCGACGCGGCGCTCAGCACCAGAAAGCTTGTCATCGACACGCGAGACGCTGAGAAGTTTGCGGCGGGACACGTCCCGAGGACCCTGAACATTCCGCTCGGCAAATCGTTCCTGAATTGGACCGGCGCGCTCGTGCCGGATGACAGCGATTTCTATTTGATTGCAGCGTCGGACGCCGACGACGCGGTGAAGGCAATCGTCGATGACTTGGCGAAAATCGGACTGACGCGGGTCGCGGGGTTTTTTCGGTCGAACGTTATCCGCGAGTGGAAATCGAAGCATGGTCCGCCCGAGCAAGTTCCCCAGATGGATTCCAACCAGCTTCATGAGGTCCTCGGACGGGAGAACATTCAGGTCGTCGATGTGCGCGCGCCCGACGAGTGGAGCCGGGGACACTTGCCGGGAGCCATCCACATCCCGTTGGCTGCGCTTCCGGAGAGAGTCGGCGAGCTCGACGCATCCACACCGATCGTGCTGCACTGCAAGGGCGGCGGCCGGTCGTCGATCGCGACGAGTTTCCTTCAGTCGAGAGGGCTCGGCAACGTGTCGAACCTCGCCGGGGGTTACGAGGGGTGGGTGGCCGAGGGATTCGAAGTGGAGAGATGAGTCATCCTGTGTTCGTGCCGGCGCCGTTGGGTCGGCGCCGGGGGGCAGATAAGCAGCCGGCCGGATGGAAGGAGAGACTAGCAGCACTACGCTACGTCCCCGCTCTCTTCCGATTGATCTGGAGGACGCACCGCGGTTACGCGACGGCAATGATGGTATTGCGGGTCGTGCGCTCCGTGGTTCCGGTCACGACGTTCTGGGTCGGCAAGCTGATCCTCGACTCCGTCATAGCGGCAAAAGCCGGCCGCGGAAACCTCGACCAGGTTTGGAAATATCTGGCGCTCGAAATTGGGATCGTTCTCGTCGGAGAGATCCTCGCCCGAGCGTCGTCGCTGATCGAGAGCCTGCTCGGCGATCTTTTCTCGAACGCGATGAGCGTTCGGCTGATGGAGCATGCTGCGACGCTCGATCTGGCACAGTTCGAGGATCCGGAGTTCTACGACCATCTGGAACGTGCGCGCCGCCAGACAGTGGGACGTATCGCTCTTCTCACGCTCCTCCTGTCGATGTCACAGGATGCGCTCACGCTGCTGACGCTTGCCGGCGCGCTGATCGCCTACAACCCGTGGCTGCTGCTGCTCCTCGCGATCGCGGTCGTCCCGAGCTTCCTCGGCGAGACGCACTTCGCCTCACTCGGATACTCGCTCCTGTTTCGCTGGACGCCCGAGCGGCGGCAGCTCGACTACCTCCGCTTCGTGGGCGCGAGCGACAAGACGGCGAAAGAGGTCCAGATGTTCGGCCTCGCGCCCTGGCTCACGGAGCGTTACCGAGCGCTGTCGCAGAAGTTCTACGAGGAGAATCGGTCGCTCTCGATCCGGCGCGGAGCCGTCAGCGCGGTACTTTCGATTCTCGGAACCATCGGCTACTACGCGGCATACGTGATCGTCCTGCTCAACGCCGTGCGCGGAGAGATCACGATCGGAACCCTCACGTTTCTCGCCGCATCCTTCGCGCGCGGACGCGATGTCATTCAGAGCATCCTCATGTCGGCGAGCAACGTCTACGAGCAGGCGCTCTACCTCCGCGACCTGTTCGTATTCCTCGACATGCGGCCGACGATCGAATCCTCGCCGAACGCGCGGCCGGTTCCACCCAATATGCAGTCCGGCTTCGTGTTCGAGAACGTTGGATTCAGGTATCCGGGCAGCGAGCGCTGGGCGATACGCAACGTAGACCTCGCGCTGACGCCGGGTGACCGCGTCGCTCTCGTGGGAGAGAATGGCGCCGGCAAGACCACGATCACGAAACTCATGGCGCGGCTGTACGATCCTACGGAGGGAAGAATCACTCTCGATGGAGTCGATCTCAAGGAATACGACCTCGTCAGCCTGAGGCACGCGATCGGAGTGATCTTCCAGGATTTCGTGCGCTACGATATGCGCTTCGACGAGAACATCGGTGTCGGCGAGATCGATTCGGTTCGCGCGGAGCTCGATAAAAACAACGGAACACCGGCGTCGATAACCAACGCGGCTGAGAATTCCCTGGCGGCGTCACTGCTCCCGAGATTCACGAAAGGGTACCAGCAGATGCTCGGGCGGAGGTTCGAGGAGGGCGTCGATCTCTCCGGAGGCGAATGGCAGAAAATCGCGCTCGCCCGCGCGTACATTCGTGACGCTCAGGTGCTCATCCTCGACGAGCCTACCGCCGCGCTCGATGCGCGAGCGGAGTACGAGGTTTTTTTGCGCTTCTCCGAGCTCGTCGCGGGACGCATGGCCGTGCTGATCTCGCACCGCTTCTCGACTGTGCGCATGGCGGACCGAATCATCGTGCTCCGCCACGGGAAGGTCGAGGAGCAGGGATCACATGAGGAGCTCCTCGCGCGTCATGGACTCTACGAGGAGCTATTCACAATGCAGGCGGC
>JBBQWD010000071.1:0-7702 GCA_038210945.1 Gemmatimonadales bacterium | reverse complement strand
ATCCGGCATTCCGCATGCATTTTCTGGCGTAATGGCGATCGATCCGGAAGGCGGGACTAAGGCACCTCCAACGCTGGATGCTGCCGCGCATCCCGGTGAGGGCTTCAGCCATCACGCTCCGATCTGGTGGGGCAACAGGCTTGTGATGCTGATAGAGGCCGCCGGGTTCGCCATCCTCGTGCTCACGTATTTCTACATCTGGCGGAACTCCGATAGCTGGCCGCCAACCGGGATTCTCGTACCGGATATGGGCATTGGCATGCTCAATCTCGCGATATTGGTCGTGAGCATACTTCCGATGTGGCACCTGGCGCGGCTCGCTCTGCGAAACGACAGCCCGCGAGTTCTCGGCTATTGGCTCCTCGTCTGCGTCCTGTTCGGATTCGCGGCGGCGATTCTCCGCCTGTTGGAGTTCAAGGGCGTTCATGCGCGCTGGAACTCCAATCCCTACGGCGCGATCGTGTGGTCGATTCTCGCGGTGCACTTCGCCCACATCATCGCCGCCTCGCTGGAGACCTTGGTCCTGGGGATTCTGATGCTGAGGGGTCCGGTAGAGGAAAAGCACTACGGCGACATCACCGTCAACGCGGTCTATTGGTATTTCGTTGCGTTCTCGTGGGTCGCGTTGTGGGTGATAGTCTACCTGGCGCCACGAGTCATATGACGGCCTAGCGGCCGGGCTTTGCCGCCGCGAGCAGCGTGACGCCGATATAGACGGAGCGTTGAGAGCCCGGCTCGTAGAATTTTCCGCCGGCGGCGTTGACGCTCACTGACGAAACGTAGCGCGTATTGAAAAGATTCTGCGCGCCCACGGTGAGCTCCGCACCCGAGAGTCCGAGTGAACCGCTCGTCACGATCCGCGCATTGAAGATTGCGTAACCAGGAGAGCTCTCCGAGTTCGCGTCGTTGACGGCCATCTTGTCGGCGATCGTTGTCTCAGTCACAAACGTCGCAACCCCGGTGCGAACGGCCGCGCTGGCCTGAAGCGTTTGGCGCGGTATGCCGGGAATGCGATTGCCGGCGTAATGCGCGGTATCAACGGTGAAATCGATGAAGCGATAGTTGGCATACGTGTACGCCCCTCCGAGCTCGAGGGCGCGAATCGCGACGCCGAGACCGAGCTCGGCGCCGCGACGCGAGGTACGGCCGGCGTTGCGGAAATAGCGCCGTCCTCCACTCGCCGGAATGTCGAACGGAATCAGCTCGTCGTGCACGCCGGTCGCGAAGAGAGAAGCATTGTACTGGAGACCGAGTCCGCCCACTCCCTTCACGCCCACCTCGTAGGTGGTCGATTTCTGCGGCTTGAGATCGCGATTGATTCCAGCCGCGCCGCTGGGCTGATTTCCCAGCTCGGTTGCCGTCGGCGTCTCGAACGCCGACGAGACATTGGCGTAGGCGGCGTGCGTGGCGGTGAGCCGCGCAAGAATGCCAACCATCGGACTCACCGCACCGAGGGAGCGGCGGCCGGAGTCGTCCGGATTGGTGGCGCTGATCAGCCGGTCTTTGACGCGGAAGCGCACGGCGTCAGCGCGCGCGGATGCGGTGAGCACGTACCGTTCGCCAAACTCGAGCTCGTCACGCAGATACGATCCTGCAGAGGAGACAATCTCCCGCTGGTCGAGCGTCAGCGTTCCGCGCTCTACTGCGGGGTCCGGGCATGTGGCAGTCGGAACGGTCGGCGGCGGGACGTTGTTGCAGTTCGTGAAATTCGCTCGAAGATCGTTCTGGAGCTGAAGCTCGGTTCCGATAGTCAGTCTCTGAGCGACGCCAGCCAACGAGAAGGGGACAGTTGCTCGCACGCTCGCACCTGACGTCACGCGCCAGACCTCGACGATCGCAAACGTCAATGGATTGTCAAGCGATCTGGTGCCCGCGTACGCCGATGCCTCGATCTCTCCGCGCGCGCCTGCGCGGCGAGCCGTAGCCCCGAGCTGAGACTGCGTGACGGCCTTGCGTGCGCGCTTCCTGATCGAGAGCGGGTCAGCCAGTCGCGGATTGACGTCAAACTGTGGGCGCGTCAGCGCTCCGGGATTCTCGGCGACGGGAGTGTTCACTCCCATCCAATCGAGCGCGTAAGATCCGCCGCCGGCATCCAGTGAGAGCCGCGCGAATCCGTTGGTGGTCCGCTGGCGCGAGTATTCGCGATACCCATCGCCCTCGGTATGCGCCACGTTGGCCTGGTATCCCAAGCCTCGCCCAGCGCCGCCCGTTTTGGCGACGAGCTTTTGCGCGCCGAATCCACCGTTCCAGACCCGCACGGCGACCGAGACAGGCACCGCCGGCGGCTCGCTGGTTCTCAGGTCAACTACGCCCCCGCCGGCGTTCCCGTAGAGAGACGATGCGCTGCCGCGCATGACCTCGACGCGTCCGACCGATTCGAGGTCGAGATAATCCACCGGCGTCTGACCATCGGGAAGCGTGAGCGGGATTCCATCTCGCAACACTCTTATCCCCCGGACGCCGAACGCGGACCGAGCCCCGAATCCCCGAATCGATATGCGCGGGTCCTGGGACGGATTGGTGCGATTCGAAACCGTGAGCCCCGGGATCAGCGAGAGCGTTTCGTCGAGTGAGAGATGGCGCTGTCCCGGTCGCAACGAGTCGGGCGTCTGGACCGTGACGGCGAACGGGAGATCGAGCGGCGATCGGTGCGCCCCGCGAGCGACTTCTACCACCACCGGCTGCAGCCGCGTCACAGCCGTGTCTTGTCCGTGAGCAACGCTCGGAGACAGCACGAGAAAGCCGGCGCCAACAGCCGCCCGACTGAGACGCTTCACGTTCATCACTATATATAGGGAACCGCGCGCGCTCTGGACATACGGAGCGCGGAAAGCCTCAGCCAGCGTCGAGCACTTTCCTCACGGTTTGCAGCAGCCCGTCGGAAGTGAACGGCTTCTGCAGAAAGCTCTTCGAAGGCTCGATGAACCCGCGACGAATGATGTCGTCGTCGGTATAGCCGGACATGTAGAGCGACTTGATCCCCGGGCGAATGCCCGTGAGACGCTCGACCAGGCCCCTGCCGTTCATCCCCGGCATCACGACGTCGGTCAGCACGAGGTCGATGTGGCCTAGCTCTTTGCTCGCGATGTCCATCGCTTCGCGTCCGTGCTGGGCCGCGATGACGCGGTAGCCTTGCTTCTCGAGGATGCGCGAGGTGAGTCCTCGCACGGCAGCCTCATCTTCCACGAGCAGAATCGTCTCCGACCCGCGCTCGACCTCTTTCGACGCCACACGATTGTCGGCGGTCGCGAAGGCCGCAACGGCGCTGACTTCGGGGAAATAGAGCTTGAGCGTCGTCCCATGGCCCGGCTCGCTATAGATCCAGACGTAGCCCCCCGACTGCTTCACGATTCCGTAGACCGTCGCGAGACCCAGGCCCGTGCCCTTTCCCGCTTCCTTGGTTGTGAAGAACGGGTCGAATGCGTGCTCCCTCGTGTCCTGGGTCATTCCGACGCCGGTGTCGCCAACGGCGAGCATCACGTACCGGCCTGGTACGACTGGAGCGTGCTCGCTGCTGTAGTTCTCGTCGAGGTCGATGTTCCGCGTCTCGATCGTGATGCGCCCGCCCTGCGGCATCGCGTCACGCGCGTTGACGACGAGATTCATCAGCACCTGATCGAGCTGGCCAGGATCGGCGACGACGTATCCGCGCGCCGCACAGCTCGACGCAATGCTGATGTCCTCTCCGATGAGCCGGCGCAGCATCGGCTCGACGTTTCCGACCACGGCGTTCATGTCGAGCACCCGTGACTGGAGAATTTGCTTGCGGCTGAAGGCCAGCAGCTGGCGCGTGAGCGTAGACGCGCGCTCAGCCGCGCTCCTTATCTGCTTCACGTCTTCGCTGCGTGGATCAGTCGGGTCGAAGCCCTCCAGTATGATCTCCGTATTCAGACGTATGACCGTCAGGAGATTGTTGAAGTCGTGCGCGATGCCGCCGGCGAGTCTTCCTACGGCGTCCATCTTCTGAGACTGACGGAACTGCTCCTCCAGATTCCTCCGCTCCGTGAGGTCGATGGAGACTTGGACGAAGCCGAGCACCCTTCCGCTTTCGTCGCGCACGGGAGAAGTGGTAAGAAGGGCGGGGAACGCCTTGCCCGATTTTCCCTGCACGAGGAATTCGCCCGTCCACGCTTCACCAGCGGCGCCGCGCTCGAGAATTCGCGCTCCGTGCTCACGCAGGAAAGGGGACGGAGTGAGGTCATCGATCGTCTGCCCAACGGCTTCCTCAGCCGTCCAACCGTAGAGGTTTTCCGCGAACTTATTCCAGAAGATCACGATTCCTTCGGGATCCGTTGCGACGACCGCTTGCTGTACGGCGTTGAGGAGCTGCGCCTGGAATCTGATCGCCGCCTCCGACCGTGAGCGCTCCGTGACGTCCGTCATCGCTCCGATAATCCGCGTCGCAGCGCCGGTGCTGTCGCGCGCGATGTAGCCGCGGTCGCTCACGCTCGCGTAGGTTTCGTCCGCGCGGCGGTAGCGGTATTGATCGCTCCAACTCGTGCCGCCGTGGTCTAGAACTCCGTATATCCCGGCGATCACTCGTTCGCGGTCATCCGGATGCAGATGATCGAACCACCACTGGATCTCGGGATAGATCTCGTTCTGTTTGTGGCCAAACACCGTCTCGACGGAATCGTTCCAGACACATGCGCTGGTCGTGATGTCCCAGTCCCAGATGACGTCGGTAATAGCGCGCGCGACGAACCGGAATCGCTCGTCGGTGGCGCGCTCGGCTTGGCGCTGGTCCGTCAGATCCACGACGACCGCGACGGCGGCCACGACCTCGCCAGTCTCGTCGACGACCGGTGCGGAACTCATGCGAATGACGCCCTCTGTGCCGTCACCGCGCTGAATTCTTATTTCTTCGCTGCGAACCTTCTCCTGGTTAATGATCGTGCGCGCCAATGGCCACTCGAGCGCGGTGTACGGTGCGCCGTTTTTGTGATAGCCAATCATCTCGTGGTAGCTTCTGAGATCGGGCGCCGCTTTGAACGACGTGCGAAAAATCGCGGTAATTTGAGCGTTGACCGACACGAGCCGGCCTGAAGGAACCGCCGCTACCATCACGCCCACTGGCATCTGCTGCTGCACTGCGTAAGCAAGGGTGCGCTCGGCGACGAGCAGCAGATGTGCGTCGTGGGCGGCGCGCTCGGCCGTGCGACGGTGGATCTCCGACATCACGCCCGAAGCGAGCGCGGTCAGGATTGTGAGGTCCTTGTCGGTCCAGACATGCGGGGCGTCGTCGATGGCGCAAAGCGCCCCCAGGACGTGCCCGTCGTCGGTGGTGAGCGGAACCCCGGCGTATGCACGCACCCGGCTCCCAACCGGCGACAGCTCCGGCTCCGTCAACGCATCAGGCACCACGAGCGGCTTGCCGCTGCACACGACATCCTGGCAGAACGAAGTCTCGAGCTCATTCCAGCCGGTAGACGCACCGTTGGCGCAGGAAGCGCTCTTGAAGTACTGCCGCTTGGACTCGACGAGCGTGATTATCACCGTCGGAACGCCCAGTATCTGCGCGGCGAGCCGAGTGAACCCATCGAAGCGCTCTTCTTCAGCCGTTTCGAGGAGTCCAGTCCTGTGGAGTGCCGCCAGCCTCGCCGGGTTGACTAGTGCTTGTGAGTTGGGCAATTACGGAAAACAGGAAGGAGAAATCGCACTTTATCAGACGAGCGAAGCCCGTCCCTGGCCACGCCTCAGGCCGTGAGTAAACGGGGCAATAACACGGCCACCCAGCTACTCCTCGTGTTCGTCTGACCCCTGCACCCTCGGTCAGGCCGCGGCTGGACGCGCGGCTGCTGGCGTCCTGCGCGATGGGGAGAGTGGAATCATCACGGTGAACACCGAGCCTGCGCCGACCTCGCTCTCGAGCAGTATGTCTCCGCCCATCCCCCGCGCCAGACCTCGGCTGATTGCGAGGCCGAGGCCGGTACCCTCGGTGGTGCGAGTCAGCCCGCGCTCGAGCTGCACGAACGGCTCAAATACCGCTTCCTGCTTGTCGCGGGGGATACCGCGTCCGGTATCCTCGACGTGAATCGACACCGACTTCTGGTTGACGGTCCACGAGACCCTGATGCGACCGCCATCGGGCGTGAACTTCACCGCGTTGGAGAGAAGGTTGATTAAAATCTGACGTAGCTTGTCCGGATCGGTGCGCGCGTAGACGTTCGCGGCGAGCGAATCACACTCGTACTCGAGGGATTTGGCGTGCGCGAGCGAGCTGACTACATCGTCGAGATCGGTGACGAGCGCGCGCACCGGCACATCGATGATATCGAACTTGACCTCGGTCGCTTCGAGACGCGTGAAGTTGAGGATGTCGTTGATGATGCCGAGTAGATGCAGCTGGCTCCGCTTGATGCGGGCGAGATCGGATTTCTGCGCGTCGGTGAGCGGTCCGCGCAGCTCCATCTCCAGCAGATCGATGTAGCCACCGATCGAGTTGAGGGGCGTCCGCAGCTCGTGGCTCATGACGGCGAGGAACTCAGCCTTCGTCCTGTTGGCAGCATCGGCGGCGGCCCACGCCTTCTTGGCCTCGCTGATGACGCTGCGAAGCTCCTCGTTGGTGAGGGCCAACTCGTGGGCGAGCTCGCGCGCTTCGTTGGTCTGGTCTTCGAGCCGCCGCGCCTGGGTCTTCAGCAGCTCGTTGCTCTCTTCGAGAGCTGCCATGCGCGCAGCGGCGACCTCACGCTGACGGGACCATCTCACAGCGCGAATTACTGCCTGAACCTTCGAGAAAGAAAATGGCATTTCGCGCCCGCAGTTCGGGTTACTTTGAAGACGATTTTTTCTGGTCGCAGACACGGCCTCAGCTCTGGGGCGCGCGCCGGGTCACCGCTGGCGCGATCAACGCAGATTTGTGATATTTGACGAGCCATGCCGGCACGATGTCTCGCGGCTCCAGCCGCGTGTATCTTGAAGGCCAAGCAAGACCCGGTAGCTCAGTTGGTAGAGCAACGGACTTTTAATCCGTAGGTCGTGGGTTCGAAACCCACCCGGGTCACTCATGCGCAAGACGAGGAAGAACCGACCGCCCGATGTAGCGCGCGCTCTCAACGCGCTGCGGAGGATGGTGCGTGGTCTTCGCTCCGCAGCGGAAACCGTGGAGCGAGGGCTGAGAGTGAGCGCCGCACAGCTCTTCGTGCTGAGCGAGCTGTCACAGGTCCCCGATCAGTCGGTCAAGGATCTGGCGGCGGTTACAATGACGACGCACAGCACGGTCTCGCAGGTGGTTGGCCAGCTCATCACCAAGGGCCTGGTGACGCGCAGCGCTGATGCGTCCGATCGGCGTCGCTCCGTGCTTCGCCTCACCCGTCAGGGCACGACTCTCGCGAAACGGGCGCCGCGCGCTATCCAGGAAGCTCTGATCGATGGCTTCGCCACCCTGCGCCCTTCGGAACGCCGCGGCTTGGCAAGCGGACTCGAAAAGTGGCTCGCTGCCTCGGGGCTGGGGGGAGTACCGTCGACGATGCTCTTCGACAAGCCGCTGCTTGGAGAGCGAACCACCCGCTCCGGCAAGCAAAAATGAAAAAGGACCGTGGAGACACGGCCCTTTCTCATTTCCAACCGCTATCACCTGATTAGGTGCAGGTGATCACACCGGGCATTACACGCAGTTGATCACGCCGGCGTTCATGGTGCACACCTTCGCAGACTGCGAATGCGTGGCGCTCGCGTCCCAAGAAGGCAACAGCTACCTAGT
>JBBQWD010000070.1:0-7717 GCA_038210945.1 Gemmatimonadales bacterium | reverse complement strand
TCCGTCGCCGGTGAAGCAGATCGCGACCGAAGATGAGATCCCGATTTTTCAGCCGAAGAACGCGCGCGGTCCGGAGCTGGTCGAGTCGCTCAAGGCACTCAAGCCAGACATCTCGATCGTCGTCGCCTACGGCCACATCCTACCGCAGAAGATCATAGATCTCGCGCCCATGGGTACCCTCAACATTCACGCGTCGCTGCTTCCGGCGCTGAGGGGAGCCGGGCCGATTCAGGCGGCCATTCATCAGGGACTTACCGAGACAGGCGTCAGCGTCATGCGGGTCATCCAGGCACTCGATGCCGGGCCGGTGCTGCTTCAGGCGCGCACGCAGATCTTCGACGACGAGACTTTCGGCGAGCTCCAGGTTCGTCTCTCGGAGCTCGGCGCTCTCACGCTGATCGAAGCGCTGACGCTGTTGTCGCTCGGGAAGGCGAAAGAGAACGACCAGGACGATTCGCGCGCCACCTACGCGCCCAAGGTCAATCGTGAATCTTCCCGCATAAACTGGAAGGACAGCGCACTCCAAATTTCACGGCTCATTCGCGCGTCCGATCCGAAGCCGGGCGCGTTCACCGAGACTCCCAAGGGCGACGTCAAGATGTTCGGCCCCAAGGTGATGGACGGGATCAAGGGCAAGCCGGGTGAAGTCCTCAAGACGACGGGTGAACTGGTGATCGCCTGCGGCACGGACGCGATTCGAATCAGTCACGTCCAGCCGTCGGGTAAGAGTCGGATGTCGGCGCACGACTGGGCGCGCGGACGGGGAACGGTGGTCGGCGACCGGTATGGAGCGTGACCGATCCACCGGTGAAAGCACCGATGGAGGAGCTGCCGACAATCCACGCGGTTACAAACGATGAGATAATGCTCCGGCCGGGCTTTCTCCGGAAAGCCATGTCGATTATGCGCGTTCTCGGCGACAAGGGTGCGATCCACATCCGGTCGCAGCTTCTCGACTCGCCCACCCTCTATTCCCTTACGCTCGCCCTGCTCGAGCTGCACGAGCAGACCAGGTGCTGGTGCATCGTCAACGATCGTGTCGACATCGCGCTGGCCTGCGGAGTTCAGGGCGTCCAGCTCACTCACAAGTCGATTTCGGTGCCCGACGTTCAGTTGATTGCGCCCGCTCTCCGTATTGGAGCCAGCGTCCACTCCGCCGACGAGGCGCGGGACGCCGAGCAGTCGGGCGCGGACTGGTGCGTGGCAGGACACGTCTTCGAGACTCCTTCGCACCCGGGAATGCCCCGGCAGGAGAGCACGTTCATCAACGAAGTCGTTGCCGCGGTGAGCTTTCCGGTGATCGCCATCGGAGGAATCAGGCCCGAGCACGTCCGATCGCTGGTTCACAAGGGCGCCCACGGGGTCGCCGCCATTCGAGGAATCTGGAACGACGAGAATTCCGAACTCGCCGCCAGCCGCTATCTTTCACAGGTATGAAGGAGATGGCGGCGAGAGGCGGTGCTGATGTTGCCGAGCGAGAGATCGGTCTCACGGTCAACGGAGCCGAGCGCAGGATTCCGGATGGCTGGACGCTGTCGGATCTACTGGCTTCGCTCGACCTCGACGCGCGCTCGATCGTGATTGAGCGCAACGGAACCATTCTGCGCGATCGCTCCTCCTTTGCGTCCCTCGAGCTGGCCGCGGATGATACGCTCGAGATCGTCCACTTCGTCGGCGGGGGCTGATTGATGTCGCACGCCGATTTGTTGTCGCCCGTTACGCTGACCGATCCGCAACCATTCGTGATTGCGGGGCACGAGTTCCGCTCGCGCCTGATGGTCGGGACGGGCAAGTACGCTTCCAACGCGCAAATGATCGAGGCGATCGAAGCGTCAGGTGCGGAGGTCGTCACCGTCGCTGTGCGTCGGGTCGATCTCGACCGCTCGAAAGACGAAGGCATTCTGCACCATCTCGATTCTGATCATTTCTTCCTCCTCGCCAACACGGCCGGCTGCTACAGCGCCAGCGAAGCGATTCGCTATGCGCGGCTCGCTCGTGCCGCTGGATTCAACGAGTGGGTCAAGCTCGAAGTGATCGGCGATCAACAGACTCTGCTGCCCGATACGATTGGACTTCTCCAGGCGACCAAGACTCTCGTGGATGAAGGGTTCAAGGTTTTGGCGTACACGAACGATGATCTCATCACGGCGCTCAAGCTCGAGGATGCGGGCGCGGTTGCCGTAATGCCGCTAGCGTCTCCGATCGGATCTGGATTGGGCATGCTCAATCCTTACGCGATTCGCACGATCAAGCACCGGCTCTCGGTTCCAGTGATCGTCGACGCCGGAGTCGGCACCGCGTCCGACGCCTGTATCGTGATGGAGCAAGGCGTGGATGGAATTCTCATGAACACTGGCATCGCGGCTGCTCAGGATCCCGTGCGCATGGCCGCGGCGATGAAGAGCGCAGTCGAGGCGGGAAGGCAGGCTTACCTCGCCGGCAGAATGCCTCGACGCGAAGTCGCGGTTCCGTCGTCGCCTACGACCGGCATGTTGGGCGGGAACTCATGAGCGCCGTCGCCACATCGTCGAGTGCGGTAACTGCGTCGCGAGCGGTAGCGGCTGAGATCTGCACTGATCTAAGGCGTGGGGAATTCCTCGACCAGGCGTTCGAGCGTCGCATTGGGCCCCTTGATGCGCGCGATCGGCGCTGGACGCGGGAGCTAGTGTACGGAATGCTGCGCCATCGCGGCTCGATCGACGCAATTCTTTCCGATCGGGTGCGCGGCGGACTCGTGCGTCTCGATCCCGATGTAATCGACTTGCTGAGACTCGGAGTCTACCAGCTCACGAACATGGGAAGCGTGCCGGCATACGCAGCCATCGCGCAGACGGTCGAGCTCGCGAAGCGGAGACACGGACTCGGCGCCAGCAAGCTCGTGAACGCCGTGCTGCGACGCACCGATCGCGAGCGCGACGAGCTCAACGTGGCAGTTCCCTCGGATGCAAACGAAGCGCTGGCTCTCAAGTACTCGCACCCGCGTTGGTTGATTGCGCGCTGGATCGAGCGCTGGGGCGAGCAGGACACCGAGAGGCTTCTCGCGGTGAACAACGCCGAGGCGCCGATCGCGATCCGGCCGTACGGAATCGTGAGGGAGCAACTCGAGGCGATGCTCGAAGAGGCAGGAGTTCACGTCGCCGAAGCGCCGTATGCGCGAGACAGCATCGCGATCTCGGGCGGGATCACGTTCACGGAGCTGGGCGCGTTCAAGAAGGGATTGTTCTTCGTTCAGGATCCGGCGGCGACACTCGTGACCGAGTACGCTGCGATCCCGCAGGGTGCGACTGTCGCGGACCTGTGCGCCGCTCCCGGGGGAAAATCTCTCGAGCTGTCCAGGACCGCGGGGACCGTGATCGCGAGCGACAAATCGTTTGGCCGACTACAGCGGCTGCTCGCGAATCAGCGGCGGCTCGAGACGACCAATCTCTATGCCTTTGTCGGCGACGCGCGTCATCCGGCGATTGCTCCGGTCGATGCGGTCTTGATCGATGTTCCCTGCACGGGCACGGGTACGTTCCGCCGGCATCCCGATGCGCGGTGGCGGCTCAAGGTTTCGGATCTCGCCGTGATGGCGGCGTTGCAGAAGACGATCATCAGAGCGGCGCAGAAGGTCGTGAAGCCAGGCGGTCTAATGATCTACAGCACCTGCTCGCTCGAGCCGGAAGAGAACGACGAACAGATCGATTCGTTTCTGGCGGAGAATCCAAACTGGGTTCTCGAGCCGCCGCCGGAGGGCTCTGTCGCTCCCGAGCTGCTCGATGCCGGACGGCTGCGCGTTCTGCCGCAGCGTCACGGAACGGACGGGGCGTTCGCCGCGCGCTTGCGCAGGATTAGCTAGGTGAGCTTGCGCGCGCTTCCTCGGCGTGCGTTCCCATACCTGATTGCCGCGGTCGGTGGATTTCTCATCAGCTATGTCGCGGTCTTTCTATTTGCGTTCCCCGCCGAGGTTCTTCCCGACGACGGCATTCTGCCGAACGTAGTCGGCAAGACTTTCGAGAACGCTTCGGCAATCCTGCAAAAGGCGGGATTTCCGGCGCAGCAGGGCGAGACGAGATTCCACAAGACGATTCCCGCCAACGTCGTGCTCCAGGAAGATCCGCCGGCGGGGAGCAGACAGAAGCGTGGCACCGCGGTCGTGCTGGCTCTGAGCGGTGGTCAACGGAGTGCGGAAGTCCCCGCCACGACCAACATGTCGCAGCAACAGGCGCGTATCTCGATCGAGAACACGGGGCTCACTCTTGGCACTGTCACCG
This sequence comes from Gemmatimonadales bacterium, assembly GCA_038210945.1. Classification (GTDB taxonomy): domain Bacteria; phylum Gemmatimonadota; class Gemmatimonadetes; order Gemmatimonadales; family Gemmatimonadaceae; genus UBA4720. The sequence goes on along the minus strand of JBBQWD010000070.1, from coordinate 3,464 downwards.
AGCAGCTTGGGGATCAGCCGCGCGGTCTTGTGATCGCTTCTTCGCCTCCCGCCGGAACGAAGGTCCAGCTTCCGGGAAGTGTCGACATCGTGCTGAGCAAAGGACCGGCGGTGGTGCAGGTGCCGGATCTCTACGGCAGGACGGTTGGAGAAGCGCGCTCGATGATCGAGCAGCTCGGACTGCGTGTCGCCGGGATCTCGCGCGACACCAGCTCGCTTCAGCCCGAGAATACCGTGATCAGACAGCAGCCCTCGGCGGGACAGACCGTCTCCGCGGGCGGGCCGGTGAGTCTTACAGTGTCACACTTCCCTCCACCGCCGACAATCAGGATCGACACGGGCGTTAGCGCCCCGCCTCCACCAGGAGCGGCTCCGAGCTTCGAGCGATGAGCGTTCGCATCGCGCCGTCGATTCTGAGCGCCGACCTGGCCAAGCTCGCCGATGAGATCGCAATGGTCGAGGCAGGAGGCGCGGACTGGATTCACATCGATGTGATGGACGGCCGCTTCGTGCCAAATCTCACCTTTGGCGTGAAGGTGATCGAATCCGTTCGCAAGCTCACCAAGCTGCCACTCGACGTGCATCTGATGGTGGTGGAACCGGAGAACTATTTCGAGACCTTCGCCGCGGCGGGCGCGAACGGGATGTCGATCCACACCGAGGTGTCACCGCACCTGCAGCGGCAGCTGAATCACATTCGCGAGCTTGGTTGCCGCGCGGGTGCGGTAGTGAATCCCGCGACACCGCTCACGGCGATAAGTGAGGTGATTCCTGACCTCGACCTTCTCCTGGTCATGACCGTAAACCCTGGGTTTGGCGGGCAGAAGTTCATCAAGGGATCCATCGACAAGATTCGGCGCGCTAAGGAGATGCTGGCCGAAAACGGGAGCAAGGCATTCCTCGAAGTGGACGGCGGGATCGATCGCAAGACGATCAAATCGGTCTGGGAAGCTGGCGCTGATACCTTCGTCGCCGGCAACGCGATTTTTGGCGCCAAGAATCCGAAAGCGGAAATCGGAGAGCTGCGCTCGCGCGCCACGGCACAAGCATGACCGGAAGGCAGCAAATCGCAATGGGACTTCTCGTCCTCGGCGTCACGGGCGTCATTGCCTACGGCGCCAGCCAGTATCTCCGCAAAGAGATCTTCCCCGTCCAGCTCGGAAGCAAGGCGCCGGACTTCACGGCTGTCACCCTCGATTCCGTTCCGCGCGAAAAGCGTCTAGCCGACTATCGGGGACAGGTGGTGATGATCAACGTCTGGGCGACGTGGTGTCTTCCCTGCCGCGTGGAGATGCCGAGCATCGAGGCGCTTCACAAATCTTACGGACCAAAAGGACTCAAGATCCTGGCGGTGAGCATCGACGACCCGGGCACGGACTCGACCATTCGCGCCTTCGTGAAGCAATACGGGCTGACGTTCGAGGTCCTGCACGATCCGAAGGGAAAGATCTCCGATCTCTACGACATCGGCGGTTACCCGGAGACGTTCATCGTCGGCAAGGACGGGGTGATCAGGAAGAAGCTCATGTCGGCGACGGATTGGAATTCTCCCGAGTCTCGCGCGCTGGTGGACAGACTTCTCGCCGAACGCACGGAGTAGTGTGACGCGCATCCTCGGCATTGAGACATCATGCGATGAGACTTCAGCTGCGATCCTCGAGGGAAATGGTGACGAGGTGAAGCAGAAATCGCTCGTGATCCTCTCGCAGGACGTGCACCGCGTATTCGGCGGTGTGGTACCCGAGATAGCCTCGCGCGCGCATCTGACCAGCATCGTGCCCGTCGTCGAGCGCGCGATCGAAGAAGCTGGGACGAGTCTGGATGATCTGGACGCCATCGCCGTCACCAACACTCCCGGACTGGTGGGCGCGCTCCTCGTCGGAGTCAGCTACGGCAAGGCGCTGGCATTCTCGCGCGACATTCCACTGCTCGGCATCCACCACATGGAGGGGCACCTCTTCGCGGCGGCGCTCGAGCACCGCGATGCAGTGCCTGCATTCACGGCGCTGCTGGTCTCGGGCGGGCACACTTTGTTGCTGGACGTTGAGGCGTGGGGCAAGTACCGCCTGCTCGGAGCAACGCGCGACGACGCCGCTGGTGAAGCGTTCGACAAGGTCGCCAAGCTCCTCGGCCTTCCCTACCCCGGTGGCCGCTACGTCGAAGAGCTGGCGCGCGATGGCGACCCGAAGCGATTTCAGTTTGCCCGGCCGATGCTGCGCAAAAATGCCATGGTCGGCGATGATGACTACTACGCGTTCTCGTTCAGCGGCATCAAGACAGCCGTTTTAAATGCCGTGCGAGCCTCAAAAGACGATGGTGACAGAAAGCATATCGCGCGGGGGTTCCAGGATTCGATCATCGAGACTCTCGTCGAGAAAACCTGGCGCGCCGCGAATTCGTTCGGTCGCCAGCGCGTCGTGCTGGGCGGCGGAGTCGCGTGCAACCGCACCCTGGCGGACGCGATGCGAACGAGACTCGAGCGTGAGGGTATTACTGTCTTCACTCCCAGCCCACGCCTCGCAACCGACAACGCTGCAATGATCGCCCGCGCAGCTTTCTTCAGATTCGAGCAGGGCGAGCGAGCCGGTCTCGACCTCAACGCCTACGCGACGAGCCCTATCCCGGGTCTCGTCGCCGCCTAAATTAAGCCCAATGCAAAGAATTTTCGCTTCGATAGTCCACCAGCCGCTCTCATATGATGTCGGCCCGCTCCAGCTCACCGGCTTCGGATTGGCGGTGCTCATGGCGTTCGTCATCGGGCAGATCATCGCTCAACGGGAGCTCGCGCGCCGAGGCCACGATCCTGAACCGATGGGCGATATCGTCTTCGCCGCCGTCATCGGCGGTCTCCTTGGCGGCAAGCTCTATTACGCGGTTCTGATGCACGACATCAGCGCGGTCGTGAGCAGAGCGGGCTTCGTATTCTGGGGCGGGCTGATCGGCGGAATCGCCGTCTGCTACCTCGTTATCCGGAAAAAGCACCTCAGCTTTCCACGCATCAGCGATGTCTGCGCGCCCGCTCTCGCGGCGGCGTACAGCATCGGCCGCACCGGATGCTGGGCTGTCGGCGACGACTACGGCCGCCCCTGGAACGGACCGTTGGCAGTGAGCTTCCCGCATGGCGCGCCACCTTCGACGGTCGCGAACATGACTGAGCTATTTGGCATCACACCACCCCTCAATGCGCAGCCGAATCAGGTTCTGTCCGTCCATCCGACGCAGCTCTACGAGACAGCACTCGGCTTCGTGATGTTTCTCATCCTGTGGCGCTTCCGCAACCACAAGCACGCCGAAGGTTGGTTGTTCGGGCTTTATTGCGTGCTCGCGGGAATCGAGCGGTTCATCGTCGAGTTCGTGCGCGCCAAGGACGATCGCTTCCTTTTAGGAACGTTCACGGGGGCGCAAGTCATCGCGGTGCTCTTTGCGGTTGGTGGCGCAATCTGGATGTACGCGCGCCGCAATCCT
>JBBQWD010000069.1:0-7772 GCA_038210945.1 Gemmatimonadales bacterium | reverse complement strand
TGGTAGAGCGCGACGGCGGTGTCGGCGAGCATGGTAACGAGCTTCTCACCCCGCACCTCCACCGGGTGAATCCCGTTTTGCGTCGTGGTGTCGGGCCCCGTTGGAAACTCGAATCGCACGCCTGCCGGAGCGCGGACCTTTATGAAGAGATTGAACGGCTGGCCGATTAGCACAGTGTCTGGACTGACTCTGTAGCCCATCTGCACCGCCAGCTCGCCGGCTTGGGCCTGAACCGATTGGGGCACCACCGCCTGAAGCAGCAGCAGGCCCATACTCGCGACGATCACCGCCGGCGCGCCCGCGTTTCTCTGGCGCGGAAAAAGCGTAGCAGCGGTTCGACGACACCGCCTTCGGTGCGCACCGCCACCTCGTCGATTGCGAGGCGACGCAGGAGATGCTTCCTGTGCTCCCTCTCGGCGGCAACCCGCGACGAATAGGAGTTGCGCACCGACGGATGGCTGGTGTCGACCTCGATCGTTTCCCCCGTCTCGGGGTCGACCAACCGCGCGATCCCAATGTCCGGCAGATCCCGCTCGCTCGGATCTTCGACCGTCACCGCTACGACGTCGTGCCGCTGCGCCAACAGCTTGAGCGGATGGTCGATGTCTTCCTCCAGAAAATCGGAGACGACGAAGACGATCGCCTTGTGATTCAGCATCTTGGCGACGTAGTCGATCGCGGTCACCATGTCAGTCCCAGTACCCACCGGCTCAAACGCGAGCAGGTCGCGGATGATTCGCAGCACGTGCCTTCTGCCCTTTCGCGGCGGAATCACGTGCTCGATCCGATCGGTAAAGAGAAGAACGCCAACCCGGTCGTTGTTGCGCACGGCTGACATCGCCAGCACCGCCGCTAGCTCGCTCGCCAACTCACTCTTGAATCGGTTGACGGTCCCGAATCTCTCCGAGCCGGAGAGATCGACCACGAGCATCACCGTGAGCTCGCGCTCCTCGATGTAGCGCTTGACGAAAGGCCGGCGCATTCTCGCCGTGACGTTCCAATCGATCGAGCGGACCTCGTCGCCCGGCTGGTACTCGCGCACCTCGGAGAACTCCATTCCCTGACCCTTGAAGACCGAGCGGTACTCGCCGGTGAAAACGGAGTTCACCAGGCCGCGAGTCTTCAGCTCGATGAGCTTTACCTGCCGCAGAATCTCCGGCGGTACGCCCATCGGCTTTTCGGGAGTCCGCTTGGGCGCCTCCTTCTTGCGCCACCTCCCGCGAAAAATTCCAATCACGGAGCGGGAATTGCCTCGAGGATGCGCGACACTATCTCGTCGCTCGTCACCTCTTCGGCTTCAGCCTCATAGGTACGGAGCACTCTGTGGCGGAGAACGTCCGGCGCGATCGCCTTGACGTCGTCTGGAGTCACGAATGCGCGTCCGCGCAGAAAGGCGTGGGCGCGTGAGCCCTGGGCGAGAGCGAGCGTCGCGCGGGGGCTCGCCCCGTACTCGATGAGAGGCTTGAGCTCGGCGAGTCCGGCCTGCTCAGGGTTGCGGGTGGCGTGGACGATCTCGACGATGTAGTCAACGATCCGCTCGTCGATGTACAACTCGCTGATGTGCCGTCTGGTGTCGAGAATCTGCCGCGGCGTCGCGACCTGGTCGACTGGAATCGGCTCGCCAGTCGACATCCTTCGCAGAACCTCCTTCTCTTCCTCGCGCGAAGGATAGCCAACGTGGAGCTTGAGCATGAAGCGGTCGACCTGCGCTTCAGGAAGTGGATACGTTCCTTCCTGTTCGATCGGGTTCTGGGTCGCGAGAACCAGGAACGGCTCCTCGAGAATGTGCGTCGTTCCGCCGATAGTGACCTGTTTCTCCTGCATCGCCTCGAGGAGCGCCGCCTGAACCTTCGCCGGCGCGCGATTGATTTCGTCGGCGAGAATGATGTTGGCGAAGATCGGCCCCTTCTTCACCGAGAACTTCCCGTTCGATTGATCGTAGATCTGCGTCCCGACCACGTCAGCGGGGAGAAGATCCGGCGTAAACTGAATTCTGCTGAACGAAGTGTTGATCGTTTCCGCCAGGGTTCTCACCGTTAGCGTCTTGGCGAGGCCCGGCACTCCTTCCAGCAGGACGTGACCTCCCGTCAGGAGACTTATCAGGAGTCGCTCGACCATGTATTCCTGGCCGACAATGCGGCGGCCCACCTGACGCACGACCTCCTGGACTATCGATGCATCAGCGGCTGTAACGGCGTGTCCGGTCACGTCTTGCTCCTCTCGTAGTGTTCTCGCTCTTGCCTCCGCTCTTCGTGAGCGCGGAGATGATTTCCTTCTCGCGTGCCGTCAGCGGACGCGTCCTGCCCGACTCCAGCGAACCCAGCTTCACCGGCCCGAACTTCGTGCGCACCAGCCGCAGCACCTCGAGTCCGAGCGCCTCACACAACCTTCTTATCTCTCTCGTCTTGCCTTCCGCGATCGTCAGGTCCAGCTCCCATATTCCCCGACCGATTCGGCGGGCGGTCACGTCCTTCGGCATGACGAGACCATCGTCCAGCTTTACACCTTTCATCGCCGCTCGTGCCGCGTCGGCGCCGTCACCCCGCACAGTCGCTACGTACGTCCGCTCGATTTCGCTGCTGGGATGTGTCAATTTGTGCGCCGCGTCGCCGTCGGTAGTGAGGAGAAGCACGCCTTCGGTCATGTAATCGAGTCGCCCGACGTAGGTCAGTCCGGGAACATCGTCCACCAGATCGAAGACCGTGCGGCGTCCGCCCGGATCGCTGCGAGTCGTCAGTACGCCGGTCGGCTTGTTCAGCACGACCCACGCGAGTGCCGCCGGACCGCCAATCGTCTCGCCATCGACGGTTATCGTATCACGCGACGGATCGACGCTCTGCCCCGTCTCAGCGACCGCACCGTTGATCCTGACGCGGCCGGCCGCGACGAGCTCTTCGGCTCGGCGACGAGAAGCGATTCCCGCGCGCGCCAGCGCGCGCTGAATCCGCATTGTTTCGGGCATCAGTCTGCCCGCGAAGGGCCTTCGCCGTTGTCCTTGGTGGCCGCTACCGATGTGGGAGTCGCCTGGCGAGGCGCACGAAGCGCGATCGCAAGCTCGTCGGCGCGGGGCAGCTCCTCGAGATGCCGCAGCGCAAACTGCTCGAGGAAGGCCGCAGTCGTTCCGTAAAGGAGCGGCCGTCCCAGGCCTTCGCCCCTCGCGACGATGTCTATCAGCCCACGCTCGCCGAGTGACTTGAGGATGGCGCCTGCGCCCACTCCCCTTATCTCCTCGATCTCGGCCCTACCGATCGGCTGTCGGTACGCAATGATCGCGAGTGTCTCGAGCGCGGCAGCGGAAAGGCGCTGCGGGCGTGCTGCCAACTGGGCTCGCTCGATGGCTTCCGTGTATTCGGGGCGCGTAAGGATCTGCCACCCACCCGCGACTTCGATCAGCTCGACCCCGTGACCGTCCGTGTCGTAGTGATTTCGCAGCTCTTCGAGCGCAGAGTCGAGGGTCGTCTCGGCATCGTCCGCGTGAGCAGCCATCACGCGCAGCGCGTCGATCGGAACGGGAACGGCGCTCGCGAAGAGCGCCGCTTCAAGCAGCTTCGCTAGGGGAGTCACGTGTGATCTCGAAAGCGGCAAAGGCGCGCGGTTGCATCAAACGCAGCTCGCCGCGCTTCGCGAGCTCGAGCAGGGCGAGCAACACCGAGAGCACTTCCCAGGGCTCGGCGTTTCGCGGAAGTACGTCCTTCCAGTGGGCGTGCGCGCGAATCGCGAGCAGCGCCCGCACGATTCCTATCGCTCCATCGACATCGAGAGCGCGAGGGATGACGTCATGTACTTGGGGTTTCTTGGCGAGACGCAGCACACGATCGACGGCACTGAGAAGCTCGGGCAGAGAAATCCTGAGCGGGCCCGCGACCGGTAGCTGCGCCGCTTGTTGCGTGTACGCGCGCGCGAACTTTCCGCGCCGCTCTTCGCTTCGCCGCTCGAGAACGTCCACCACTTCACGAACCTGCTGGTACTCGAGGAGCCGCCTAACGAGCTCGGCACGCGGGTCTTCCCAGACGTCCTCTCCTTCGCGCCGCGGAAGAAGCATCTGCGCCTTGATGCGCACGAGCCGTGCGGCCATCTCGAGATAGTCGGCGGCTTCATCGAGCTTGAGGGTCGAAATCCGCGCCAGGAATTGTTCCGCAATGCGCGCGATCGGGATGTCGTAAATGTCGATCTGCTCGTCGCGAATGAGCGAAAGGAGGAGATCGAGCGGGCCGGAGAACTCAGCCAGCTCGACGACGAAAACCTCCGACGTCGCTGTTTCGGCGACGGCGAGAGAAGACATCCTGCCGGCCCTTACATCGTCCATTGACTGGGCAATATGTAGGGAAAGACCGCGCGGCTAGCGAGCCTGTCGAGAAAGAACACCGGCTTGAACCAGAGATTGAGCGCGGGTCCTCCGAAGCTGATTAGGAGGAATAGTATCAGCAATCCCTGTGCGCCGAGTCGCTGATAGTTGAGCGCCCAGGCCGGAGGGAGGATGTACTTGAAGACGTGAGAGCCATCCAGCGGCGGAATCGGAATCAGGTTGAACGCCGCGAGAGCGAGGTTTATTAGCACACCATAAAGCAGCATTGTCTGGAACAACGCGAACGTGTCCGTGAGGACGGGAGCGACTCGACCGACCAGGCCGACGATGATGATGAGTGGTATGCAGCAAATCGCGATCACGAAATTCGTCGCTACTCCCGCCAGCGAGACGATGATGTCGCCGCGCTTGAAATTGCGGTAGTTGCGCGGGACTACTGGCACAGGCTTGGCTCCGCCGAACGCGATTCCCGTCGTGAAATACGTGAGAAGCGGCAGGAGGATCGTCATGAACAAGTCGATGTGCGGAATCGGATTCCAGGTCAGCCGGCCGAGTGAGTAGGCGGTCGTGTCGCCCTGTTTGAGCGCGGCATAACCGTGCGCGTACTCGTGGGCGACCATTGAGAAGAGGAGTACAGGCGCGATCAGGATAAAATTCTGAAACTTGTCCAATGTGTCCGCGTTGAAGTGATTGCTCGCGGGTAGAAGTTAGTCGTTCTAACCCCGTGCGACAACTTGACATACGCTGGTGGCACAGACAAATTTCTTGGCTAAGTCATTGCCAAAAATCCCGGAGATCAGTTAGTGCCCAATCTAGATTCTGCGAAAAAGAACATGCGGAAATCACGCGCCGCTGCGATCCGCAATCGCGCCCAGAAATCAGCGCTTCGTACGGCGCTCAAGCGGGCGTCCGCCGGCGGAAACGCCGAGCAGAAGCTCGCGGCGGTCAAGCTTCTCGATCGCGCCTCGCGCAAAGGGCTGATCCACAAGAACGCCGCCGCTCGTCACAAGAGCCGCCTGGCAAAAGCCGGCAAGTAAGCTCACCGCAAAAATCAAACGGGCGCCCACAGGCGCCCGTTTTTTACATCGTGGCCAGCTCTCCGCCGCATCGCTCGCAGTACCACTCCGTCGGATAATTCGCGGCTCCGCATTCGGGGCACTTCAGCGTTTTGTGCTGCTCCGAGCGTGGGTCTTGAGAGCCTCCGCTCTTGGGAACCGATGGCGGCGTCGCGACCGCGGTTGTGGTCGAAGGCGGAGTCGACGTACCGGTGCCCGGACGCAGAACCGGAAACTGGTCGAAGGGCGAACGAGTCGGCGGGTTGCCTGGACCCGGAGTCTGAGTCCGAGATGCAACGGGTGGCTCCGTCCGGGACGACGGCGGATTCAACGTCGGCGCTTCCGGAATCGCAGGGCGCGGTATCACCGGGGAAATGGGAGCCCGATTACCGTCCTCGGACCCGGGTCTCTGCATTGCCGCGTCGGCCGATTGCTTCTCCTTTATGCTCAAGGCGAAGATGCGATTGAGCTCGCTCAGCTGCGCGTCGAGCGCCGCCTTTTCCTTGACGAGCCGTGCAAGCTCCTTATCCCAGGCGCCACCGATCTCTTTCCACTGTTTGTCGGTGTACTCGCCAACGGCTGCCCGCAATTCGGCTTCCTGTCTGGCTTCGCGCTGTTGGGTCTCCTGCCGCGTGGTCTCATCCAGCTTCGAAGTCAGCGCGTCGATGTTCTCGCGCAATTCACCGGCACGCTCTGCCAATTTGGTCGAGACTTCGCGAAGGCGAGTCTGGTAATCCGACTGGACGCGCACGTAAACGGATTCGGAAGTGCTCGCGCGCTTTGCTTCGAGCGCCGCAAGCCACTCCTCGTATCGCTGGCGCTCCTTGAGCAGCCCGTTGAGCGCGTCCAGTGAGACAGGCTCCTTCTCAGCCATCGTACTTCATCCCCTTGCTCGTTTCGTCTCCCGACTTCGGCCGGAATTACCCGATCGATAGACGACTGACCCAGCCACAATAGTACAAGCAGCGCGTCCAACGAGGGTCATTCCCGTGTAGGGGCTGTTGCGCCCCTTGGACAGGAATTTCGAGGGGTCCACCTTCCAGCGCTCGGAAGGATCAAAAACAGTCACGTCGGCGATTGCGCCTCGTTTGAGTGAGCCGCCGGGGAGATTGAACAGTCGCGCCGGGGCGCACGCCATCCTGTCCACCAAATCCGAAAAGCCAAGACCACCTTTTTCGACGAGGTTCGTCACCACCACCGCGAGCGCCGTCTCGAGACCGACGATTCCGTTCGGCGCGTCAGCGAACTCGCGCTCTTTCTCGTCGTAGTGGTGCGGAGCGTGGTCGGTCGCGATGAGATCTATCGTTCCATCCTTCACCGCTTCGCGCAACGCTTCGACATCCTTCGCCGTTCTGAGCGGCGGATTCATCTTCGCGTTGGTCTCGTATCCGCGCACACTCTCTTCAGTCAGCGAGAGATGGTGCGGACAAACCTCGGCAGTGACTCTGATGCCCCGATCTTTCCCCCAACGAATCAGCTCCACGGATCCTTTGGTGCTCATGTGCGCAAGGTGAACGTGACCGCCAGTGAGACGCGCCAAGAGGATGTCGCGAATCACCATGATCTCCTCCGCCTCGGCCGGAATACCCTTGAGACCGAGCTGCGCGCTCACGATTCCCTCGTTCATCGCCCCACCCGCCGAAAGCGTTGGCTCCTCGCAGTGATCGATGACGGGGATCTTGAACGTGCGCGCGTACTCGAGCGCCGTTCGCATCAGCTGCGCGGAAGCAACGGGCCTTCCGTCGTCGCTGACCGCGACAGCCCCAGCGCCCACCATTTCGCCAAACTCCGCGAGCGCCTGTCCGTTCTGGCCGACGGAGATCGCGCCGATTGGATACACGCGGGCAGCAGCGGCCCGTTGCGCCTGTCGAACGATGAAGCCAACGGCCGCCTGATTGTCCGTGACGGGGTCCGTGTTCGGCATCGCGCAGACAGCGGTAAATCCTCCGGCAGCCGCAGCTCGCGCGCCGGTTGCAATCGTCTCGACATCCTCGCGGCCAGGCTCGCGTAGATGACAATGGACGTCTATGAATCCCGGGGACACAATGAATCCGCCACAATTGACGACCTCGGCGTCGTCGGGACCTGCGATCGAGCCGCCGATGCCCGCAATCTTTCCATCGGCGATCAGCAAATCGCCGACTGCATTCAGATTCTGCGATGGATCGACGAGCTTCCCGCCTTTGAGAAGCAGCGGCTTCATTCGCGCTCCTCCCTGCCCCGGCTGCTGCCACCCTTGGCCGCTTCAGCCAGCTCCGGCTTCCCACCGGCGAGCAGATAGAGCACCGCCATGCGAATCGCAACGCCGTTCGTGACCTGATCCAGAATCACGCTGTGCGGTCCGTCGGCCACGTCGGAGTCGATCTCGACGCCGCGATTCATCGGACCAGGGTGAAGGATCAGGATGTCGC
>JBBQWD010000068.1:0-7776 GCA_038210945.1 Gemmatimonadales bacterium | reverse complement strand
CCGGCCGCGCTAGCCGGGATACAGGCGGGCGATAGCATCGCGTTGCTGAACGGACGGCCGCTCGAGAACTGGCAGACGCTTCTTGACAGCATTGGGGCGTCCGCTGGCAAGCCGCTCAGCCTCGGAATTGTCAGAAAGGGGCAGGCGGTCACCCTGACAGTGACTCCGGAATCAGAGGCCGTCACTGATCCGGAGACGGGAGTCAAGCGCCCGCGCGGACGAATCGGGATGATAGCCAACGTCGCCTTTACACCGATCTCGGTGCCGCAGGCATTCGTTGAGGCATGGCGGATTACAATCGACAACGGCGGCAAGATATTCACGGCCCTCGGCTCCCTCGTCCGCGGCGTCGGACTAAAGGATCTCGGTGGGCCAATCGCGATCGCGCAGGTCTCGGTCCAAGCGGCGCAAGGCGGAATCCAGACCCTGCTCCTGCTCGTTGCGCTCATCAGCATCAACGTCGCCGTGTTCAATCTGCTCCCGATTCCGATCCTCGACGGAGGACAGATCGTTCTCAACGTCGCGGAAACCATCAAGGGAAGCGCATTCAGTACGCGTACGCGCGAGCGCATCCTCAAGGGTGGCTTGCTGATCATCGGGCTTCTATTCGTCACAGTGATGTTCAACGACATCAGCCGCAACATGCAGAACATCGTCAAGCTCGTCGGCCGCATCTTCGGCGGCTAGGCCAAACCAATTCCACCACCGGGCCGTAATACACGGTAACCGCTGAGAGGAATCTCGAGATGTCCGACTTCAATCCATCAGACCAACGGCTGACCGCCCAGAGCAACGCCCAGTACGATGCGGCCGGATACGCGCTCGCGCCCGAGGCGAGCCGCGGGGGCGTTGTTTCATTTCTCAGCAGCAATGAGCGTGAGGGCCGGTGGGAGCTGCCCCGGCACTTTCGGGCGCTTGCAGTGCTTGGAAACGTCGAGCTCGACTTGCGCGACGCAGTGATTGGAATCGGAGTTTCTGTCATCGAGGCTGTGGCGGTCATGGGAAACATCGAGATCACCGTCCCGCCGGACGTGGCCGTGGAGAGTGACGGCGATTCGCTCCTCGGATCGTTCGTGGTCAAGTACAAGGGCCGCCTGATTGGTGCGGAAGCGACGGGTCTCAGAACAGTGCGGATCACTGGAACCGCTTACGCGGCATCCGTCGAGATCACTGTCAAAGGTCCTGACGAGGGCATGCTCAAGCGACTTCGGAAGATGAGCTTGAAGCGGACCCTGAGCTCGGGCGAATACTCGGAATGAAAAGAGCAGACAACCTAGAGAGACCCAGATGCGAGAGGACAGAGGCCTAGACACGAGTTGCGAGTTATCTCGCGACTCCAACCTGTGCTTCTGTCCACTCGTATCTGTGTCTTTCTAAGTAAAAACTCCTCCCCAGGGCGCGCGGCGATCTTTCGTAATTGAACGGAGCGGCTCGCGCGGCTAAATTCCACAGCTATGGCTTTTCCCGGCCTCGATGAGCGTGTGGCCGACGTGCGAGCCAGAATTGACAAAGCCGTAGCACGGGGCGGTCACGGGCAGCGGGTGATGATCGTGGCAGTCACCAAGACTCACGGGCCTGACGCCGCACGCGCGGCTTATGATGCGGGCCTGCACGACGTCGGCGAAAACAAGGTTCAGGAAGCTTTGAAGAAGATGGCCGCTGTCGATGTTCCCGTCCGGTGGCACCTCATCGGACACCTTCAGCGGAACAAGGTCAAGGCGCTCGATCAGTTCGTACTGCTTCACTCGCTCGACAGCGCGCGACTCGCGGATACAGTGTGCGAGTTCGGCATTTCGCGGGGAAGGGCGGTCGACGCGCTCGTCGAGCTGAATCTGTCCAGAGAGGACTCGAAGGGTGGTTTCACTCTCTCCGCGCTGCGGCCTGAAGCCGAGCGGCTGGCGTCGCTTTCCGGAATTCGGGTTCGGGGAGTGATGACAATGGCTAGCTTTACCGCTACGGCGTCGGAGCTTCATCGGACCTTCGCCGAGGCTCGAGGGGCGCGCGAGGTATTGGTCCAGGCGGGTCATCCCGCCGAAGAGCTATCGATGGGAATGTCGAACGACTACGAAATCGCGGTTGAAGAAGGCTCGACCATGGTGCGACTTGGAACCACCCTCTTTGGAGCGAGGGCTTAATGATAGACGAAGCGTTTCATCTAACTCCGCTGGACGTGCGTCGCTACGACTTCGGTCGGGCGCTGCGCGGCTACAATCCCGCGCGCGTCGATCAGTTCAGGGATCAGGTCGCCGAGGAGATGGAGCGGCTCACGCGCATCAACCAGGACCTGGACGCGAAGGCGCGCAGCTTTCACGAGCAGCTTCGGGCGTTCCGCGAGCGCGACAAGGCGCTGAATGACGCGCTCGTATCCGCACAGCAGCTTCGCGGCGAGGTTCGCGAGCAGGCCGAGCGCGAGGCGCAGCTGATTCTGCGCGAGGCACAGGCCGAAGGTGAGCGCATCATCGAAGGCGCGAAAGCGGATGTCCGGCGGATGGAGGAGGAGCTCGACAATCTCGATCGCTCGCGCCGCACGTATCTCGCCCAGATGCGGACTCTGATCGCGCGGCAGCTGTCGGAGGTCGAGGCTTCCGATTCACAGGTCGTAGCGAGCACGCTGCGAGGCGCGGGCTCCAACTCTTCCGGACCGAATAGAGAATGACCGCGGTCCGCCCCGTGCCGGTAGCGGGGGGAGACGAGAAGGGCAGACGCTTTCGCCTGCTTCCGACCGATCGCTCGCCCGACGAACTCGAAAAGGAAATGCTCGCCCTTTGGAAGGAGGAGAAGCTTTTCCACCAGACGCTCGCTCAGGGAGAGGGGAAGCCCGAGTTCGTGTTCTTCGAGGGTCCCCCGACCGCCAACGGCCGTCCGGGAATCCACCACGTTTTCTCCCGGACAGTAAAGGATCTCTTCTGCCGTTATCGGGCGATGAGCGGCTTCCACGTCGCTCGCAAGGCGGGATGGGACACTCACGGTCTTCCCGTCGAGATCGAGGTTGAGAAGAGGATCGAGACCGAGTTCGGCGTGCGCACCGCGAAGCAGCAGATCGAGACGATCGGGGTGGAGCGGTTCAATGCCATGTGCCGCGAGAGCGTGTTCCGCTATCGCGCGGATTGGGAAGATCTGAGCGAGCGCATCGCGTACTGGTTGGACTACAGCGATCCGTACGTCACGTACTCGAATGACTACATCGAGAGCGTCTGGTGGGCTCTGGCCACGATGTTTCGCCGCGGCCGGCTGTATCGCGGCCACAAGGTGCTGCCCTACTGCGCGCGCTGCGGAACGACGCTGTCCAGCCATGAAGTCGCGCAGGGCTACAAGGATGTAAAAGACCCAAGCGCGTACGTCGCTCTCGACCTCGTCGGCGAGAAAAAAGGTTCCGTGGAACGCCGGCGGATTCTTGTCTGGACCACGACGCCCTGGACGCTCGTGTCCAATGTCGCGCTCGCTGTCAGGCCAACGCTCGAATATGTCGAGCTGCGAAAGAAAAAGTCCGATGCGAAGGAGACGATCATTCTCGCGTCGTCGCGCGCGTCCGCCGTGCTTGGCGACGACTACGGCGGGCGCTGGGAGACCCTCGCGACCTTTCCTGGCAGCGAGCTGGTCGGTAAGCGCTACAAGAGACCGCTCGATTGGGTCGAGTACACGGAAGGCGAGCACGAGATCGTCATCGGCGAAGATTTCGTCTCAGCGGAAGAAGGCACGGGTGTCGTTCACATGGCGCCGGCGTTCGGAGCCGACGATTATGCGGCCGGGAAGCGCAACGGCCTGGCGTTCCTCCAGCCTGTGAACCTCCGCGGCGAGTTTCCATCCGAGATGCCGCTCGTTGGCGGGAAGTTCGTAAAGGACGCCGACCCGATCATCCTCGAGGAATTGAAACGGCGCGGCTCACTCTGGAAGTCCACCTTGCACGAGCACGCGTATCCGCACTGCTGGCGCTGCGAGACCCCGCTGCTCTATTACGCCCGCACGTCCTGGTTCGTGCGCACTACCGAATTCAAGGACGCGATGCTCGTGCGCAATTCGCGCGTCGACTGGCACCCCGCCGAAGTCGGTGCGGGTCGCTTCGGCGAATGGCTGACGAACAACATTGATTGGGCCGTTTCACGAGACCGCTACTGGGGGACACCGCTTCCGATCTGGGTCTGTGATCGCGACGATTCGCACGCCGAGGCGATCGGAGGCTACGCCGAGCTCGCGGAGAAATCGGGCATGGCGCTGGGAGAAGGATTCGATCCGCACAAGCCATTCATCGATCGATTCAGCTGGAAGTGCGAGTGCGGCGGAACGAAGAAGCGAACTTCTGAAGTGATCGATGCCTGGTTCGATTCCGGCTCAATGCCGTTCGCTCAATGGCATTTCCCGTTCGAGAATCACCAGAAATTCGAGCGCTATTATCCCGCCGACTTCGTCGCCGAAGGCATCGACCAGACGCGCGGCTGGTTCTACTCGCTGCTCGCCATCGCAACCGGCCTTGGTGACGCGCTGCCCAACAATCTTCTCGCGCACGAAACCCACGAGCCTCGAGTGGGGGACACAGCGCCGTACCGCGCGGTCGTCGTAAATGATCTGGTTCTCGACGCCGAAGGCCAGAAAATGTCGAAGAGACTCGGGAACATCATCGATCCCGAAACCGTGATTCCGCGCTATGGTGCCGATGCGGTTCGACTGTTTCTCACGACGTCGAGCCAGCTTTGGACGCCACGTCGCTTCGACGAAGCGGGCATCCGCGATACGGCGGGCCGTTTTCTTCTGACGTTCAAGAATGTCTACACGGGGATCTTCGCCGAGTACGCGAACTTCGGGTGGGCCCCGTCCGACAAGGATCCATCGCCGGAGGATCGGCCGCTACTCGATCGGTGGGTGCTCTCCCGCCTCGCCAGCGTAGAGCGCGAGGCGGATCAGCTGCTCGGCCGTTACGAAGCGACGAACGCCGCGAAGGGTGTCATGGGGTTCTTCGACGAGGACGTCTCCAAGTGGTACGTGCGGCAAAGCCGCCACCGCTTTTACGACGTAGACAGCGAGGACAACCGCGCCGCGTTCGCCACGCTTCACGAGATTCTGACTGTCACGTGCACGCTGTTGGCCCCGTTCGCTCCTTTCATAACCGACTGGGTGCACCGTGAGCTGACAGGCGGGTCGGTTCACCTCGCGTCCTACGGGCGAGGGCATACGGGAGCGGTAGATGTCGATCTCGAGCGTGCGATGGCGCACGTTCGGACGCTCTCCACGCTCGGCCGCGCCGCGCGCGAGGAGGCGGGGGTCAAGGTGCGCCAGCCGCTCGCGCGAATGGTGTGCGTCGTGCCCCCTGCGGCCGCCGCATCGGGGAGCGCCGGGAACCGGCGCGAGAGTATGCTCGAGGAGCTGAGCCCCCTGCTGGCGGCCGAGCTTAACATCAAGAAAATCGAGTTTATCTCAAGCGCCGACGATCTAGTAACTTTAAAGGCTAAGCCGAATTTCCGTTCGCTGGGTAAGAAGTTCGGGAAGAACACTCCGCTCGCCAGCGAGGCGGTTCACGCGCTTACGAGTGATGCGCTGCGGGAGTTCGAGTCTGGGAAGCCGTTGTACGTTTCGGTTGGAAACGATTCGCATGAGCTGAGCGCCGAAGACATAACGGTCGTGCGCACCGCCTCCGGCGAATTGGTGGTGAAGGAAGAGAGCGGCTATTTTGCCGCGCTCGATCCGGTGGTGACGCGTGAGCTGAGACTCGAAGGGATCGCGCGCGAGCTGGTGAGCCGGGTTCAGCGGCTGAGGAAGGAATTGGGTTTCGCGGTAAGCGATCGTATCACGCTCTCCGTCGGAGGATCGGCGGAGACTCAGGAGGCAGTGAAGGCGCTCCAGAAATGGATCGCCGACGAAGTACTCGCTGTACGGGTGACGGTCGGCGAGCTAATCGAAGGAACACACGCGACGCATGCGTTCGACCTTGATGGGCAGAGCGTTGAAGTCGCCTTGGAGAGGGTTAGATAGAGATGGCACCCGCAGCTAACAAGAAAACGAAGGCGAGCAGTGCGAAGGCCGGCAGTGCGAAGGCCGGCAGTGCGAAGGTCGGCGTTGCGAAGGCCAGCACTGCGAAGGCCAGCAAGCCAAAGGCAATGACGAAGAAAAACCTGCAGCACTTTGAGAAGCGCCTGCTCGAAGAGCGGAAGCGCGTCCTCAAGGAGCTCGGGCACTACGACGAGACTTTCGGATCGACGCCGCAGGGCGCGGACGGCGACCTGAGCGCGTACTCATTCCACATGGCCGATCAGGGCACCGATGCAATGGAGCGCGAGAAGGCGTTTCTGTTCGCGAGCCAGGAAGGCCGGTTCCTCTGGCACATCGACGAAGCGCTGCGCCGGCTTTATCGGAATCCGGAGCAGTTCGGGAAGTGCCACAACTGCGGGCGAGAGATCAGCTTCGAGCGTCTCGACGCGCTGCCGCACGCCAGATATTGCATCGAGTGCAAGCAGCGCGAAGAAGATGGAAAGCGCCAAGCCTAATCCGCCCCTCTTCTGGGGCACGCTGATAACGGTGGTGGTGCTGGATCTCGCGACGAAGCTGATGGCGGCGTCGATGTTGCCCCCGCAGCACGTTCCGCACGAGATACTCGGAAATCACGTGCGGCTCACTCTGGTCTACAATCCAGGGGCCGCGTTCGGGCTCAACCTCGGCATTTACTCGCGCTGGATCTTCATGGCGCTCACCGCCGGCGCGCTGGTGATCCTCGGCCGGTTGTACCGGGCTACCCGTCAGGGGGATCTCTTCCGAACCCTGGCCCTCGGCCTGGTCTGCGGAGGCGCCGTTGGAAATCTCATCGATCGCGCGCGCTCCGCGACGGGTGTCGTCGACTTCATCGATGTTGGGGTCGGCGATCTGCGCTGGCCGACATTCAACGTTGCCGACATGGCGGTTAGCATTGGCGCCTTCCTGCTCGCGTGGGTTCTCTGGGGCGAGGAGCGATCGCCTGCCGCAGTCGCTGCTCCCGTGTCGGATACTCAGACCGAGGTATAGCCTCTGAGCGACACCCGAGAGTTTCCAGTCGAGGCGGACAGCGATGTCCGCCTCGACCTCTTTATTGCCCAGCATGCCGAGCTTTCGCGGACGCAGGCAGCGACCCTGATTGCGCAGGGACACGTCCTGGTCGGCGGCAAGCGTGAAAAGGCGAGCTACCGAACCCAGACGGGCGACACAGTCCGCGTGGAGATACCCAAAGTCGAGAAAAGGACGGTCTCCGGTGAAGACATTCCGGTCAGCATCGTCTTCGAGGACGAATCGCTGCTGGTGGTGGACAAGCCGGCCGGAATGGTGGTTCACCCCGCACCGGGCAACTGGACGGGGACGCTGGTGAACGCTCTTCTGGGGCGGGGAGGAGGAATCTCGAACGCCGGCGAGCCCGAGCGGGCGGGAATGGTTCACCGCCTCGACAAGGAGACCTCAGGGCTCCTCATCGTCGCCAAAACCGACCGAGCCCACCGGATACTTAGCGCGGCGCTCGCCGCCCGGCGCGTAGTCCGCCGCTACGCGGTCATGACCTGGGGACACCTCTCCTCGGACGCCCTTACGATCGACAAGCCGATAGCCCGTGATCCGCGAGACCGGAAGCGCATGGCAATCGTCAATAAAGGTCGGCCGGCCAAGACCGACCTCATACGCCTTGCTCGGTTCGACGCGGGGGACCTACTTCGTGCGCATCTCCATTCCGGACGGACTCACCAAATCCGCGTTCATCTCGCGTCTATCGGCCATCCTGTCATGGGCGACGACGTGTATGGCGGGGGCGGAGGACGTCGTGTGGCCGGA
>JBBQWD010000067.1:0-7954 GCA_038210945.1 Gemmatimonadales bacterium | reverse complement strand
AGATCGTTCGTCGCCTCGCTGAACTCGTTGGCGATCAGCGACGCCATCGTGTAGCCGGGCGCGAACAGCGACGCAGATATTTCCGGGCGGTTACCGATAACCATCGTCACCGCCATTGTTTCGCCGAGCGCTCTGCCGAGTCCGAGCATGATGCCGCCGATGATACCGGACTTTGCGTATGGGACGACAGCGTCGCGGATCATCTCCCACCGGGTAGCCCCGAGCGCGAGCGCCGCTTCTCGCTGCGATCTCGGCACAGCCATTAGCACTTCGCGCGATACGGCGGAGATGTAGGGTAGAGCCATGATTGCGAGAACCACTCCCGCCGCGAGCATACTCGGCCCGTATGCGGGCCCGGAGAAAAACGGGGTTGCTCCCAGATGCAGTCGGTCGCGCAGGAATGGCATCACGTGCTCGCGCAGCATTGGTACGAGAACGAAGATCCCCCACAGCCCGTAAACGACGCTGGGAACAGCAGCGAGGAGGTCGACGAGAAAGCCGATCGGCTGGCGCAGCCAGGTGGGGGAGAACTCGGAGAGAAAGATTGCGACGCCGATCGCGAGCGGAGTCGCGATGATGAGCGCGACGGCGGATGAAACGAGAGTACCGTAGAGCGCCGGCGCGGCTCCGAAATGCCCGGCGCCCACGTCCCAATCGCTGGATGTAACGAGCGACAGCCCGAGCTTCGCGAAAGCCGGCCAGGCAGCAGCGAAAACGGCGATCGCGATCGCGATCACGAGCGCGGGAACCACCAGCGCGCACGCGGTCGTGATTATCTCGTAAATCCTGTCTCCGATGGCCGCCTCGTGGACACGGAGACGGCGACGCTCTTTCTGTACTGCCTCCGCTGGGAGCGCGGTCACTTCGTTGCGGTGAGGTCGACGGTCTTCAGCTTCGCCCGAACGCTCGACGCCATATCAGCCGGGAGCGGGGCGTAGTCGAGTGAAGCCGCTTCTGCCTCGCCCTCAGTCAACGCCCAGTTGAGAAAGTCGACGAGCTTTTTGCCTTTGACCGGATCCTTCTGGTGTTGGTAGACGAGAATCCAGGTGAACGACGAGATCGGATATGAATCCGCGCCCGGCGCATCGACGATCGAGATTCGGTAGTCGGTGTTCGGAGGCAGAGTCTTCGCCGCGCCGGCGGCCGCCGCGGTCACAGCAGGAACCGACGCGATGACGAATTTGCCCGCCTGGTTTTTCACCGCCGCGATCGGGAGCTTGTTCTGCTTCGCATAAGCGAGCTCGACGTAGCCAATCGCGCCCGGGGTCTGCTTCACCTGACCGGCGACGCCTTCGTTGCCCTTGGCGCCGAGTCCTGCCGGCCACTTCACCTCTTTTCCTTTTCCGACACTCTTCGCCCACGCCGGAACGGCCTTGGTCAGGTAGTCGGTGAAGATGTAGGAGGTGCCGCTCCCGTCCGAGCGGTGCACGACCAGGATGTCCGAGCTGGGGAGCTTGACAGTCGGATTGATCGAGGTGATGCGCGTGTCACTCCACTTGGTGATTCGTCCCGAGAAAATGTCGGCGATGATTTGCGGTGTGAGCTCGAGTGGGGTCGTGACCGCGGGGAGGTTGTAGGTAATGACGACTGCGCCGAGGACTGTCGGGATGTGCAGAATGGCGCCGCCTTTCGCCTTGGCCAGCTCATCGTCGGACATTGGGCTGTCCGTGGCGCCGAAATCCACCGTGCCCTCGGAGAGCTGTCTGATCCCGCCGCCCGAGCCGATCGACTGGTAGTTGATCCTTACGCCGGTAAGGTTCGCGTACTCGGAGAACCACTTGGAGTACAGCGGATAGGGGAATGTCGCCCCAGCTCCGGTGAGATCAACGGACCCGCCAGAGGAGGTAGCAGTGGAGGACGAGGTGGCTGACTGATTTGCGCTTTCCTTCGCGCAGGCCACCGCGAACAACATGAGGGCGGCAAATTTCAGGGCTCTCACTGTATCACTCCTTGGTTTCAGTTTCGGGCATTTCCAGGACGGTATGGAAAAGTAGAACCGCCCCCGGTCGGTCAGGACAGACGTCAGGTAACGACATCGTCACAACCTCCGGGGGCGGCTGGAGCCGACGGGTCTTTCGACCCGCTGTCAAACGTTTAGAAGTTCGCTACCAAATGGAGGAAGTACGTCTTCGTTGCAGCGATGACAGCTCCCGAGTGGGGCGTTTGCTCCTGGTAGTCCAGGGAAAGCGCCGTCTTTTTGTTGAGGTCCCACGTCAGGCCGCCTATCACCGTGTTGATGTAGCCTGGCAAGTCCGTGTTCGGCTTGAACCGATCCCACCTGCCGACAAGTCCCAACGGGAAGGTGGATTGATCGTTCAACAGCTGGAACGGCTTCGCGGTGACGAACCCCGCGAGGAGCCGGCCTGTGCTGTCGATCTCGACGCGCGGCGCTACGATCGTGTTGAGTCCGCCTTCCCGCGCGTCCTTACGGGTTGCCCAATCGAAGCCTGCTGAAAGTCGCGGGTCGCGAACGCCCACGAAGACTCCGGCCCGGTTACGCGGCATCGAGCTGCCTACTGGGCCAATCTGTCCGGCCCCGCCGTTCACGAATTGGCTGCCCGCCGCGCCGATGTACGTCCACCCAGTCAATGTAAAGCTCTTGATGATTTTGTTGTCCGAGCCCGACAAGGGCGTGAGCGACAGCCGCGCCGCGTAGTCCTTGAAGCGATCGACTTCCCGATTCGTGTAGCCCGGACCATTGACGATCGTTGCGTAGAACTCGCCGAACTTGTTCGGGAATGTCAGGAGCGTAGCGACACCGGCGTCCGATGAGGAAAAAAAGCCGTTGCGCTCGACCGGTGACTGTGAGATCCAGCGCGGCCAGAACTGCTCGACGTGGTCGATGACGACGTTGTGCAGCAATCCACCGCGGACGAGCCCGTTCCACCCGCCGCTCTTGAGATAGTCGTACTGGAGGTACGCGTACTTGGCGCGAACCACCCACCCTTTGTAGAACGCATCGCTCCCCACAGTGGTCTGCTGGAAGACATCCGCTGTGATGCGAATGCTGGCGCGGTCTCCGGCCGGCATCCTGAACGTCAGATAGGCGCGCTCGACGTCGAACTTGTTCGTCGACTTATTGGGGCCGGCGTCTCCACGGTACTGGAAATTCGCGTACAGCACACCGGAGAAATCGACGGGAATGGACACTGCGGCCGCTGGTGGCGGTGTCGGAGGCGGCGCGGGTTTGGTAGTGTCGGCCGGCTGCTGCGCGAGAAGCGCCTCAGGAGCGAGCAGTGCTGCGACGAGAACGATCAGGTTCCGCTTCATCGAGTGGCTCTGACGTTGGTGGCGCCGTTGACGTTAACGGTTTTCAATCTGTTTTGAAGAGCGACGACCATTGGAGCTGGCAGCGGTGCGTAATCGAGAGCTGATGCCGTTTTCTCGCCGTTCTTGTACGCCCAACGAAGGAAGTTCACGAGCTTGGCGCCTTTGACATGATCAAGCTGATTTTGATAGACGAGAATCCAGGTCATCGACGAGATCGGATACGCATTCCTGCCGGGCGCGTTTACGATCGAGACGCGATAGTCGCTGTTCCTGGGGAGCTTCATGCTTGCAGCCGCGGCCGTCACCGACGCGATCGAAGGGGTGACGAACGCTCCGGCAGCGTTGCGCACGTTCGCATACGCGAGCTTGTTCTGCTTTGCATATGCGAGCTCGACATAGCCAATCGAGCCGGCCATTTGCTTAACCTGGCCCGCCACACCTTCGTTGCCCTTTCCGCCCAAGCCAACGGGCCACTTGATCTCTTTACCCTTGCCGAGCGAGCCGGACCACGACGGGCTCACTGAAGTCAGATAGTCGCTGAAGATGTAGGTGGTGCCGCTGCCGTCCGACCGATGGACGACGAGAATGTCAGAATTAGGAAGAGCCACCCCGCGGTTCTGTGCGACAATCCGCGCATCAGTCCACTTGGTGATCTTCCCTGAAAAAATGTCCGCGATCACATCGCCGCTCAGATTGAGCGGGCGGCTCACACCGGGCACGTTGTAGGTGATGACGACCGCGCCCATCACCGTGGGGAAGTGGAGGACAGGGCCGCCCTTGGCGTTGGCGAGCTCCTGGTCGCTCATCGGGCCGTCCGATGCCCCGAAATCGACAGTCTGTTCCGACAGCTGCCTGATTCCACCGCCCGAGCCGATCGATTGATAGTTGATTTTTACTCCGGTCTGCTGCGCGTAGTCAGAGAACCACTTCGAATAAATGGGATATGGGAACGTCGCGCCTGCTCCGGTGAGGTCCACCGACTGTGCGGAAGCACCACCTGCGAAGAGCGCTGTCGCCGAGAGGGCGGCAGCAATGCTGCGAACGGTTTTGATCACTTAGGACTCCGTGAGGGGAAGTTGTCGCGCTGGAAGGTCTCCCCCCTTTGTCACGGGTAGTCACATTGGACGTATCGGATGTGTCACGACTGAGCGGTACGCGAGCCGGAGGGGAAGAAGATTCTGATGGTGGTGCTGCTTCCGACGACACTATCGGCACGCACGGATCCACCGTGCGCTTCGACCAGATGCTTCACGATCGCCAAGCCCAATCCGGTTCCACCGGACTCGCGAGACCTCCCACTGTCGGCGCGGTAGAAGCGCTCGAAGATGCGCGGCAAGTGCTCCGGCGGGATGCCGCTGCCGGTATCGCTCACGGTCACGTGAACCCCGTTCTGCGCGGGCGCCGTCTCTATGATGATGCGGCCGCCTTCGGGCGTATGACGAAGTGCGTTCTCTACGAGGTTGAGCAGGATCTGCTCGAGAGCGGTTCGATCGGCGTAAACGACATCGGCGGCCGAGCCGATGTTGGTCTCGAGCGCGATCGCCTTTGATTTCGCTGCCGCCCCCACGCGGCCGAATACTTCGCGCGCCGCATCGGCGATCCTGACCGACTGGGGTCTGGGCGTCCAGTGCCCCGACTCGATGCGCGAAAGATCGAGCAGCTCGTCCACAATTCGCTGCATTCGCTGAGTGTTGGCGAAGATCGTCCTCGCGAACTCCGCTCGTTTGTCGGCCGGCACGTCCGGGTCCTGCAACGTCTCGGCGAATCCGCCGACGATCGTGAGCGGAGTTCGCAGCTCGTGGGACACGTTGGCCACGAAATCCCGGCGGACGGCTTCGAGTTTACGGATAGGGGTGAGGTCGAAGAGCGCGACGACAGCGCCGCCGTTGACGAGCGGGCGGGCGGTGAGGGAAACCGTGCTGTCGCCGATGACTACCTCCTCGGGTTCTGTTTCGGTTCCGCTCAACGCTCTCGAGATCGCGCTGCGAAGCATTCCCTCGCGGGGCAGAAAATCCATCCCGAACGGCACTGGTCTTTGTATGGAGAGCAAGCGCCGGCCGGTGTCGTTGATGCGAACGACTTCGTGTTCGGGAGAGATGGCGATCACTCCCTCATTGAGCGTCTCGACGAGCGCGGTCAGTATCGATTGCTCCGCCGCGAGCGCCGACAGTCGCGCCTCGAGCTGCTCGGAAAGACGATAAATAGCGTCAGCGAGATCTCCGACCTCGCCCGGCGCGGCGAGCGCGGGATGCCGCCTGTGCTCGCCGGCCGCAAGAGATCGCGCGACATCTCTCAGATCGGTGATCGGCTTAGAGACGGCGCGAGAAAACAAGAGCGCGAGCACGGCCGCGAGGAGGAACGATATCAGCCCAGCGGTTATGACGCCGCTTCGGGCGCGCGAGAAGATTTCCTCTATTGCTTTGGTCGTGACCGAAACTCGGGCAATGCCATTCGGAGCCTTGACCGCGACGTAGAGCTGCTCTTCTCCGGTGGAGGGACTCACACGCCGAATCGAGCCAACCCCGTTCGCTCGCGCCTGCACGACTTCGGGGCGAGTACTGTGATTTTCCAGGCGCTGGAGCGCGGGCCCATCGAACTCGGAATCACCTACGACGTGTCCTGTCGAATCGATGAGAGTGACGCGGTGACCCGTAACCACGCCCGCTTCATCGGCCAGGGCGTCGGGGTCAACTCCCGGTCTCCATTCGGCCGCAAGAAGTCTCGCCTCGCCCGCCAGGTCATGTGTGGTCTGTTCGGTAATGCTCGAGTGGATCTGATTGTCGATGATCACTACGACGGACACGACCATCACAGTGACGATCGCGAGCGACTGTAGGAGCAGCCGTTGGGCGAGCCTCACGAACGTTCGCTGACGTTGCGAATGCGGTAGCCGAAACCACGAACGGTTTCGATCAGATCTCCAGCGTCTCCCAGCTTCGCTCGGAGACGCTGGACGTGCATGTCGACAGTTCGAGTCTGGATGTCCGGTGCCGCTTCCCAGACGATCTCGAGCAGCAGGTTGCGCGGTTGAACTCGTCCTTTCCGCTCGGCGAGCAGAAGGAGAAGCTTGAACTCCGTGGGCGTCAAGTCGACTTCGCGACCGTCGACGGTTACGCGGTGCGCCGTCGTATCTATTCGAAGCAGTCCAATTTGTTTGACGTCTCCGGATTCTTCGCGCCCCGCCTTTACACGGCGCAGAATCGCGCCCACCCGGAGGACTAGCTCCTGAGGGCTGAACGGCTTAGTCAGATAGTCGTCAGCGCCGAGGGTCAGCCCCTTGATGCGGTCGCTTTCTTCACGGCGCGCGGTCAGCATCAGCACCGCGATGCTCGAGGTCGAGTTGTCGCCGCGCAACTCCTCCATGACTTCAAGGCCAGACAAACCGGGAAGCATGAGATCGAGCACGATAAGGGATGGCTTGTCGCGCCGTGCGACAGCGAGCCCCTCGGGCCCGTTGGTTGCCGTGGAGACGGTATAGCCGGATCTGGCAAGGTGATAGGCGACCAATGCCACTATGTCCGGCTCGTCATCCACCACGAGCACGCGTTCAGCGACAGCGGTCGTTTCAGTCACGTCCTGAACTTGCCTGACCCTGCGACACCGAGTCAACTCGCAGTCTGTCACGAATACGTGACGTTATCGTTGCACTCCCTCGCCGAAGATGAGCCCGCTAGCTTTGCAATTCACCCACGAGACAATGGTCGTCACGAAGAAATGAAATCCGTCGCCCTCTCCTTCGTTTCGCTGCTTTCGCTGGCCTGCGCCTCGACACAACTGGCGCGACCGGTCGGTCCCGTCGACCTGATTATCGCCACTACTACAGATGTCCACGGACGCTTGCGGGCGTGGGACTACTACGCCAACAAGCTCGAGGCGGTGCGCGGGCTGACGCGAGCGGCGACCATTGTGGATTCAGTGCGGGCCGCCAATCCCGGACGCGTGATCCTGCTCGACGCAGGAGATCTGCTGCAGGGAAATCCGCTGGCGTACGTGGCCGCGCGAGTGTCCAGCGATCGGACCAATCCGATTATCGCCGCGATGAACGCGATGCAGTACGACGCCGCGGCAATCGGGAATCACGAGTACAACTACGGAGTTCCGTATTTGGACAGCGCGATCAGGCAGGCAAAGTTTCCTTTTCTGTCAGCGAATACCTATCGCGTCGATCCCGAGGGCGTTCACGCTTACAAGCCGTGGACGATCGTTGATCGCGCGGGGTTGAAGGTCGGCATAGTGGGCGCCACGACGCCAGGCGTAACGGTGTGGGATGCCGAGAACATTCGGGGGAGACTGCGGTTCGGCGACATCGTCCCGGCAGTGAGGCAGGCGGTGCAGGAAGTTCGCGGCGCGGGCGCAGACGTCGTTCTGGTGACGGTTCATTCCGGGCTCAACGAAGCTTCGAGCTACGATACGGTCACAACTGGCGTCCCCAGCGAGAATGTCGCCGCCAGAATCGCGGCGGAGGTGCCGGGGATCGACCTCGTGATCTACGGGCACTCCCATAAGGAAGTGAAGGGAACAACGATCGGTTCAACTCTGCTCCTTCAGCCGAAGAACTGGGCGACGAGTGTCGACATCGCACATCTCGTTGTCTCAGGAACTGGCGGAAACTGGAAAGTGAGCGAGCGGCGGAGCGATCTGGTTCAAGCGGCTGGACACTCCGAGAACGCGGCTGTTCTCGCCG
>JBBQWD010000066.1:0-7965 GCA_038210945.1 Gemmatimonadales bacterium | reverse complement strand
TCCGTGTCACCCACGTCACCAGGCCAGCCGGCGATCGTGACGCTCGAGCCTTCGACGAGCGCGATCCCCCTGGTGGCCAACGTTCGCACAGTCGCGGGCGGCGGCGCGAGGCTGGGCTTCAGAAAATTTGGTGATGGAACGATTCAGGCGAACGGCTCAATCGGCGCGCGCGCCGGCACCCGCAAATACGTGTACATCGTCGAGGACCCGGCGAGCTTCGCGACTGGCGCATTCCGAAATGCTCTGATCGCGCGGGGCATCAAGGTCGACGGCAGCATTCGTCTCGGGAAAACGCCGCCCACCGCGGTAAAAGTCGCGAGCCTTCTCTCGCCCCCGTTGGCGAGCATGATTGCGGCGATGAACCGGGAGAGCATCAATCATTACGCCGAGCTGCTGTTCAGGAACGCGGCCCGCGGCCCCAAACGCGAAGGGGTCGGCTCAGTCGCTACCGCGAGCTCCGTCCTCGACAACTTTTTTGCCAGCAAAGTCGGAACTGACACGAGCGCTCTGGTGTTCGCCGATGGGAGCGGGCTTTCGACGCTGGACCGGGTGACACCGCGAGCCCAGGTCCAGCTGCTGGGCTACGCCCATCGCGCCTCATGGGGGCCGTGGTTCCATTCCTCCCTCCCCGTCGCGGGCGATTCGGAGCTCCTCAAGCGACGGATGCGGAACACCCCAGCCGAGGGAAACCTCCACGCCAAGACCGGCACGACCAACGAGGTTATCGCGTTGGCAGGGTACGTCACGGCGGTAAATGGTGAGGTTCTGGCCTTCTCGTTTCTCTACAATGGCCGGGATCGCTGGATCGCCAAATCGATGATCGACGTCATGAGCGAGTCGCTGGCCAGCTTCGGGAGGTAACCCCTTAAGAAACATGTCTTTACGTTGCAACAAAATGGTGGAATTGGGGTGCAAAAATGAGGGGCCTTCTGCCATCTTTAATGCACCCGAAAGGCGAACCGCGTGAGGCAGCCGCGTTGAGGTAATAGATGTTATGGGTTATCGGACTTTTGTAGACAGGGACGGCTCCTACTGGCAGGTTTGGGATTCCCAGCCAACTCGTATGGAGCGGCGGCTGAGAGGAAGCGAGCGGCGCAACAATAAGCCCTTTCCCTGGACCGGCACCGAGCGCCGAGCCGGGCCGGACCGGCGCATGAGCGATCAGCGCAGAATCACCCTCTCTTTAGGTTACGGGGCTGGGTGGCTCACCTTCGAATCCCTCGAAGAGAAGCGTCGGCTCATCCCGATTCCTTCAGGCTGGGAAGGTCTCACTCAGTCGGAGCTGCGGGCGCTGTGCGAGAAGGCCAGGCGCGTCGCGAAAAATGAGGGGACCAGCGTCACCTAACGCGCTGCCTGGCAAAAAGTCGGGCCCAGCTTAGGGCAACATCCACTTCGTCCGGAAATTCGCGTACTCCTGTAGGGTGAGTTGTACGAGCATCGGCCGCTTCTTCGGATCCAGCCACCTTATCACGTCGCGGAGTTTTGCCTCATCAAACGCGGTGCAACCCGCAGTGTGCGACCCGGGTCCGCTCCAGATGTGAAGAAAGATGCAGGAGCCGCGGCCTTTGACGGGCGGAATGGCGTTGTAGCCAACGATCACGCCGATCTCGTACTGCCCCACCTGCCGCATGTGCTCGGCGCTCGTCCAATCGACTCGAGCCACCGACGTTCGATCGACCACGGTATTGTAGTGAGACGAGGCGACGTCGTCGACACAGTCTGTAGTTGGTAGCAACTGGACGTAAGGCAGTCTCACGCTCTGAAGCGAGTTGAGCGGCGTGAACCCAAAGACGGTGTCGAGCGGAAAAATCCCCGCCGGCGACTTTCCGTCTCCCTCCTGCTTGTGCGGGCCGTCCGATGACACCCAATCGAAGCCAACACCCCAGGCGATTCCTGTTCTGCCGACGACGACCGGTTCTGGTTGATCGATGGATTGCCACGCCGACGTCGAGCTTGCACGCTCGAACCGCTGCATCGACCCGGTCGTCGACCTCCAGTCGGGAGTAGTCACGACCACCAGCTGCTGAGAGCCGTTGATCAGAGGCCGAGGAGAGAATCGCGTTCGCTGACAGCCAGTGCCGACGACGAGAATCGCTAGCGCCAGCGTTAGCCTGTTCCGATGATTCATTCGCTCTCCGGCATTGGACAGGTTCGCTTCAATCGTGCTACAATAGCTCATGCCTAATGTGCACTCGCCCGAGTCGGCATTCTACATCATGCAGATTCTGGCTTCAGCGTTCCTGGCGATCCTCTTTCTCCAATCGGGACTCGACAAGGTCGTTGATCGAAGGGGAAATCGTGCGTACCTGGAGCAGCATTTCGCCAAGAGCCCTCTGGCGGGCACGGTCGGACCGATGTTCGTCGTCGTCACAATCCTCGAGGTATCGGCGGGCGCCCTCAGCGGCATAGGTTGCGCGGTTCTCCTGCTTACGCACGACTCAACCGTGGCATTCCTGGGCGCCATCGTTGGGGGAGTCAATCTCACTGCGCTGTTTTTCGGACAGCGCATCGCGAAGGATTACGCCGGTGCCGCGGCGCTCGTGCCGTACTTCCTGCTTGCTCTCACAGCGATATACCTGTTGGCTGAGCATTAGCTCAGACACAGTTACCGACTGAACTCAGTTCATTTCCTTGATCATCACCCCGCGCTTTGCGAGCTCGCTGATGTACTTCTCCGGCGGGATAGCTTCGTCGGGAGTGAACACTCCCGCTTTTCCGATCTCGCCCCGCGCCTGCATCTGACCGGTGATCGAGAGCGAGTAGCCAGTTGAGCGCTCCATCGCGCTGATGCCGTTCTTCTGGTCGTAGAAGTCCACGAGCTCCCAGCCGATTCTTTTTGGCTTGCCGTTCTTTTTGCCCTCGGCGAAAACCCGCAACGCAACGAGATCGAAAGCCTCTGGCTTCGTAAGTCGGGGTCCCATCGCGGCGACGACCAGGTCGCGTGGAACGACTTTCACTCCCTTTACATCAACAGGCTTGAGCTCCAGCAGTCCGAGCTCGCGAATCGCTTCCATTATCCTCGCGTGTCCAGGATAGCGGAGAGTCTTGTACTCCATCGTCGGTATTTTCCCCTCGTACCGGAACGCCATCGTCGAGAGTCCGCCCGCGGTGTGAAATCCCTCGAGCTCTCCGACCGATCCGTCGAAGCGAACGGCTTCGATCTCCGACAGCGCCGCCACCTGCGTGCGCTTTCCACCGCGCAGCACCCAGGAGAGCGTGGTGTAGTAGTCGAGCACTCCCTCGAGCGAGTACACGATCTGATAATTGAGCGGCGGCTGCGGATTCTGCGGCAATCCACCCACGAAGATCCGCACGCTCTCCACCTCGTCGAGCTGCTTGATCGCGTGCTCGGCGAGGATATTCACCATGCCCGGCGCCAGGCCGCAGTCGGGGATGACAGTGATGTTCTTCTTCTTCGCGGCGGGATCGAGCGTCTTCTGCTTGAATACGATCTCGGTGTTTCCGCCGAGATCCGAGAACGGAACGCCCGCTTCGACCGCGAGGGCGGCGAGATCGTAATTGAAGTAGTAGGGAATCGCGCTCATCACGGCGTCCGACTGACGCATCAGCGCAAGCACTGCTTCCTTGTCGCGAACGTCGAGCGTCGTGAAAATCAGCCGCTTGCCTGAATACGGCGCGAGAAATTGCTCGAGGTGGCCGGTGTGCAGATCGGCCAGGCGGACTTCCTTTACTTCTGGATTTTGCAGCAGGTCATAGGCGCACGCGGAGCCTTGAAGGCCCGCGCCAAGTACTAACATCCGCATTAAGTATGAATCTCCGGAAATTTGAGCTGGACTCGCTCTTGCAATTTACGGACGGGCTACGTTCATCGTTACCCCGTACGCTCTCGGGACAAGTTAATGACCGTAAAGATCGAGACTGACAACTGGCGCGCGCACCTGCTCGCAACGCCCGCACAAATCAAGAACCTGCTCGAGAGCACGCATCGCATCGCCGTGCTCGGCATCAAGCCCGATCCACAACAGCCGGCGTTCTATGTCCCAGAGCACGCGAAACAAGCTGGATACGAAATCGTGCCGGTGCCCGTGTACTACAAGGAGCTGACCGAGATGCAGGGCGAGAAGGTCTACCGGAAGCTGACCGACATTCCCGGCGACATCGACATGGTGAACGTGTTCCGCCGGCCGGCGGACATCCCGCCCCACGTCGACGATATCATCGCCAAGAAGCCGAAGTCGGTGTGGTTTCAGCTCGGCATCAGGAACGACCAAGCCGCGGAGAAACTGGCGCGAGCGGGGATTGATGTCGTTCAAGATCATTGCCTGCTGGTTGAGCTAAAAAGAATCGGGCGCTAGCCCGCAACCCCTGGCCGCTCCGCCCACTGCTCCTGGCAGGTAGTCTTCAGTTGCAGTTCAGTCCTACCAACTGACCGTGTACACAACCGGTTCAACCGAACTCCCGCTTGGATCGGCCGTACTGCGCGGCGCGAGCGCGATGATGTAGCGGCCTCCGGCAGTCGCAGCCAGCGCGATTCCAGCACCCACGACTCGTTGCGCCCCTGTGCTTCCGACTCCGGGCGGATCCGCGATCGTGATCACTCCGCGATTGGACAGAATCGTGAAAGTTTGGGTTCCACGCCGGATCTGGATCGGCGGCGACTGAGTCATGTCGATCGGCAGTGAGCGATCGAGCGTCGGGCCACCAGTCATCTTCACCTCGGCGAGACTCACGTTCGCCGGCAAGGTGCCGTGCAACGCCCCGGTAATCGGATCGAGCGCGGCCCACGTCTGGCTTGGCTCGGTGTCGGTCGCGCGGGCAGGGCTGTTGCCGAGCGCGAGCGTGGTTCCATCCGTCGTCCAGCGAACACGCCACCCGCGCGCAACCGGAAAGAGCCTGGGCGCGGCACTGTCTCCAGCTGCGAGCTGTCGCGGATCGTTCGGGATGTGAACGACGCCGGCCTGCGCGACTGCGCGCGACATCGACATCCCGCTCGACGGGAACGAGCCCGCGCGGAGCGTCGCGGAATCGATGGAAGTCCGACGCGAGACATCGGTTAACTGGTCGGTGCCCGTTCCCGCTCCACCGACAACAGAATAAGCGCGGCCAAAGCCGAGCCACTTCCAATCCGGCGACGGCGCGACGTCCCACACGCTGTCCATCTGGGTCTGGAATCCCCGGGCTTCGTCGCCGAAGAAAAAGCCGTTCGGGACCGGCTCGTTTTCGACTCCACCGGGATCAGCGACGACGAGCACCGCCTTCTTGTCGGGCGAGAAAGTCCACAGCACGCGCTCCGCCATGCCATGAGTCCCGCGATTGACTGGCGTCACGGTCACGACTGGAGTGGCGCGCGTCGTGTCGGCGGTCGATTCTTTTTTTGTTGAGTCTACCAGGCATCCGGCGAGCGCGAAAACGCCGGCCAATGCCGAGACTTTCAGGATTTTAGACACACACCAGATTACGTCCGCCGGCCTTGGCGCGGTAGAGTGCGCGGTCAGCGCAATCCAAAAGATCTTCAGCGGTCTCGACTTTCGGCTCGGGGAAATCGGCGACTCCGATGCTCACCGTAAGACGAATCGGATTGCCTTTGCCGATCTCGAACGGATGTGCCTGGATCTTGTCGCGTAGTCTCTCCGCGAAAGCGATCGCGCCGGCTTCGCTCGTCTCGGGAACGGCGATGACGAACTCATCGCCGCCGTAACGGGCGACCGCGTCGCTGCTGCGCGCGGTGCGCGCCAGAAGCAGAGCGACTTCGACGAGCACCTGGTCTCCGGCCAGGTGGCCGTAGGTGTCGTTCACTTCCTTGAACTCGTCGACATCGATCATGAGGATGCTGAGCGGCGCGTTGTAGCGGCGCACACGCTCGACTTCCGTCCCGAGCTGCGTGAGCAGCGCCCGGCGGTTGAGCAGCTGGGTGAGCGGATCAGTGCGTGCCAGGGCCTCAAGGCGAACGTTGTCCGCCTGGGTGACTTCGACCATGTGCGCGCGGCGCATCGCGTTCATCGCGCTCTTCACGACGGTCTCCGCGAAATCCACGTCGGCGTCGTTGAGCGAGTTCTTGTCGGCCGTACGGCGGAGCAAGAACACTCCCGTTCGATCCAAGTCCAGCCGGAACGGCAGCGCGATGATGGAGCGGACGGAGATTACGCTTCCGTCCTTCTCCCAGGCCTCGCGAAGGACTTTGTACGAGTCGGAGTGCCAGATGTCGGGAATGAGGACCGGCTTCTCGCTCGCGAGCGCCGCTTCGATCTCCGGATACTTGTCCAGCTCGACCTGGAGATTTTCCAGCTGCGGGTCTTCGTGCGCTGAAGCGACCGTTCCGTGAGTGTCACCACACTTCGCGAAGATCACCGACGAGTGGCTGAGATTCAGAGCGCGCGCCAGACGCCGAGCGAGCATGTGGAAAAGCTCTCCCATGGATAGCGAACCCATGACGTCGTGCAGAATGTCCACGAGCGCGCCACGAGCCGCTGCTTCGTCGAGCAGCCGCTGAACTTCGGCCTCCGACTGACGCAGGGCCGCGCGGAGTTTCTCCAACTCCTCGGTTTCGTGGGCTATGGCAAGACGCTTTGTCATTATTCGTCGGTGAGGGCCTCGACCGGATCAGTCTCGGGAGCAGGAGAGCCATCCTCCGCTCCTTCGCCCTCATCTTCAGGGACGACGCGAGCGACGGCAGTTACGAGATCGCCTTCGTCGAGATTGACGAGTTTGA
Source organism: Gemmatimonadales bacterium (assembly GCA_038210945.1). Classification (GTDB taxonomy): domain Bacteria; phylum Gemmatimonadota; class Gemmatimonadetes; order Gemmatimonadales; family Gemmatimonadaceae; genus UBA4720. The sequence goes on along the minus strand of JBBQWD010000066.1, from coordinate 1,295 downwards.
CCCCCTGCGCGATACGCCCAGTCACCCTGACCTGCGACACGGAAGATCGGATGATCACACCATGTTTTGTGATGATCATTATCTCGTCCGCGGGCAGAACTTCCATCAGCGCAACGACATCCCCGGTTTTCTCGGTTCTGTTCACCGTGATGATGCCCTTTCCGCCGCGCTTCTGCACCCTGTAATCAGCGATGTTGGAGCACTTGCCGAGGCCGCGCTCGGTGACCACGAGCAGCGTCGCGTCGCGCTTGACGACGACCATTCCAATGACGGAATCGCCCTCGCGAAGCTCGACGCCTTTCACCCCGGTGGTATCGCGGCCCATTTCGCGCACATCCATCTCATGGAAGCGCACCGAGAGACCGTGGCGTGTCGCGAGCACGATGTCGTTGGAGCCGCTCGTCACCTGCACGTCGATCAGCTCGTCGTCCTTGTCGATCTTGATCGCCTTGATGCCGGTTTGACGAACGTTCGAATACTGTGAGAGCGCGCTCTTCTTCACCGTTCCATCCCTGGTGCAGAACAGCAGGAACTGTGTGTCCGAGAACTCGCGGACGGGAACCATCGCCTTGATCTGTGTCTCCGGTGAGACGTTGATCAGGTTGACGATTGGCTTCCCCTTGGCGGCGCGGCCGGCCTGTGGGACTTCATGAACTTTCAACCAAAAGCATCTGCCGTCGTCGGTGAAACACAGGATGTAGTCGTGCGTCGAGCCGATGAAGAGGCGCGTTACAAAATCCTCGTCTTTGAGTCCCGCCCCGCTCAGCCCACGGCCACCGCGGCGCTGCTTGCGATACGTCGAGACCGAGGTCCGCTTGATGTAGCCGGAGTGCGAGATGGTGATGACCATGTCCTCTTCGGCGATCAGGTCCTCGATCGTGAACTCGCCTTCGTCGCTCGTGATCTCGGATCTACGTTCGTCGCCGTACTTGTCGGAGACCTGCTGCAGCTCGTCGCGGATGATCTTCATGCGGCGCGGCTTGGAAGCGAGGATATCCTTCATCTCCTTGATGAAAGCGAGGACCTCTTTCAGCTCCGCTTCCAGCTTCTCAATCTCCAATCCAGTCAGCTTCGCCAGGCGCATGTTGAGTATCGCCTCGGCCTGACGCTCGCTGAGCTTGAACCGCTTCTGCAGCTGGGTACTGGCGGTCGGGGTGTCTTCGGCCGCGCGAATCAGCTTGATCACCGCATCGATGTTGTCGACCGCGATCTTGAGACCTTCGAGGATGTGCTCGCGCTCGAGCGCCTTGTCGAGCTCGAACTGCGTGCGCCGCACGACGACCTGGTGCCGGTGC
>JBBQWD010000065.1:0-7974 GCA_038210945.1 Gemmatimonadales bacterium | reverse complement strand
TCGCCGTCGGAGATGTACATGTTGCCCGACTGTTCGAGCTTGTTGATCATATTCTCGATCGCATTCCCGATGACCTGAATGCGCGGGGTCTTGCCCGGGATGAACGCCGGATCGTACGGACTGCGCATCGGGCCGCCCGCGACCTCGAACACCACCGGCCAGTCGTAGCTCACAGTCTTGCCCGTCTTGGGATTCGTCCACGAACCCTTGCTCGCGAGAGCGCGGTTCTTCGGCCACAATCCCTGCGGCAAGGCCATCGATCTGATCTTGTATCCGGGCACGGCCGAATCGATCGCCAACACGTTTCGCGCGATTTGCTCCTGCACGAACGCGTCGGGGTATTTGTTCAGCTGCGCGTGCCAGAGCGTGTGATCGCACAGCTCGAATCCGTTGTCGGCGAGCCACTTCACTTTGCGGAATCTCCAGTTCGATTTCTGACCCTGAACTCCGCGGTCACCGAAGAAGTTGTGGCCGGCCGACGCACCTGAGAGCAAGCAGTACACTGACTTGTTGTCCCAGTCGGGGTGCGTCTTCTTGAAATCGAGCCAGATGCCGATCCCGCTCGTCGGATCGATCTCGAGCTGACCGTTCTTCTCGATGTAGCGAAACTGTTCGGGTGATGCGTCGTCGAACACAATGACCACGGGCGAGAGTCCGCGCGGGAGGTTGAGCTTCTTGTCCAGCACGTCGGTCATGTTGACGGGACGATATCCGCGATTGTACAAGAGCTCGAGATCCTTGCGGAACTGGCCGCGCTCGCGCGCATAATCGCTGTTGTGATCCGTTATCAGGTGATACTCCAGCACCATGATTCGTCCCATTTCGTTGGGAACCCGATTCGGATTTGGCGTGCTCGATACAGCTGGCCCAGCGGCTGCAGGGGATCTGCCTGCCGAATTGGCGGCGGAACCTGGCGCGGACGTTTGCGTAGTGGAGATTGGACCCGCGACGGCCGCTCCGGTGTCTGATAGCTGAGCAGTCGCGGGCGTGCCCGAGACGCCACTGTTACTGTTCGCCGCAGACGCTGAGTTTGCTCCACCCTTGCAGGCGGCTGCGAAGAAGACGAAAACGACGAGGACTGAACGATACATTTTTCCCGAATTCTGTTAGAGATTAAAACGAGACGCCGTGCGATCCTGCTCGGCGTGTTCGCAATAACTATTCTAGCGGTTTACTTCACCGATGTCTGGCTGGGAACCTGCGGCTTCGACGGGTGCCCGTCGCCCCGTGACATCCAGAGCTTCCAGCCCGACCAGGGCGGCGTAATCCTCGACCGCTACAACCGCCCCATGGGACGGTTGGAAACCGTCCGACGGGTCAATGTTCCGCTCAAGGCGGTCCCGGAGTTCGTCCAGCAGGCGTTCATCGCGACCGAAGACCGGCGCTTTTACCAGCACGGCGGGCTCGATTGGCGCGGATTCTTTCGCGCCCTCGTGACCAACCTGAAAGCGGGCCGTACGCGCGAAGGATTCAGCACCATCACGATGCAGGTGGCGCGCAATACGTTCGCGGTTCGGAAATACCCCGCGCGATCGCTGCGACAGAAGCTCACGGAGCTGCGCCTGTCCCGGCTCATCGAGAGCTCGCTCACAAAAAAGCAAATTCTCGAGCTCTACTTCAACGTCATTTACATGGGGAATGGCGTGTACGGCGTCGAGGCCGCGAGTAAGGATCTGTTCGGCCGAAGCGTGAATCAGCTGAATCTCCCGCAGGCCGCCATGCTGGCCGCGCTTCCCAAAGCGCCCTCGCTTTACACTCCACGGCGTCATCCGGACCGCGCACTCACCCGGCGCAACCTCGTGCTGAGCCTGATGGTGAAGGAAGGCTACGTCTCGGCCAACAGGCTCAAGGGACTTCAGGCGGAGCGCCTGCGGATCGCGCGCGACGAATGGCGCCCCAAAGATGCGAACGATTCGTACGCGCTCGACGCCGTCCGCGCGATCGTGGATTCGATCATTCAAGGCGGAACGTCGGACATCGTAGACCTCACTGTTCGCACGACGCTCGACCGGAACGCTCAGATCGCGGCCGACCGCGCGGTCCGGCGACGGGCCGCAGCAATACAATCTGAGACGGGCCGGCGCGCACAGATTCAGGGCGCGATGGTCGCGATTGATCCACGGAACGGCGACATCCGCGCTTTGACCGGAGGAAGGGTGTACGAGCGCGGAAACTTCAATCGCGCCCTGCTCGCGCATCGTCAGCCGGGATCGGCATTCAAGCCGTTCGTCTACGCGACGGCGATGGCGGCTGGCTACACACCATCATCCGAAGTTGATGACGATCCGATCGATGTCATTCAGGGCAGAAAGGTCTGGTCGCCCCAGAACTACAACGACGACTACTCGGGCCGCATCACTTTCCGGAGAGCGCTGATCAAATCCGCGAATGCGGCAACGGTTCGCGTCAGTCAGGTGGTGACAATTCCACGCATCATCGACTTCGCGAAGCGCATGGGGATAGTCAGCCCGCTGCCGAACGTACCGTCGATGGCCCTCGGCTCGGCCGAGGTCACGCCATTGGAGCTCGTCACGGCGTATGCGGCGTTCGCCAATGGGGGCCTTCGCGTCAAGCCGCGACTCGTGAGAAGCATTGAGACTGCCGACAAGACGCAGATCTGGTCGAAAGATGAAGAGCACGGGACACCGGTGATGGATCCGCGCGACGCATACCAGGTGACGTCGATGCTCCAGTCCGTCGTCGACTACGGCACGGGCAAGGCCGTGCGCGACTACGGAGTGACGGGTCTGGTCGCCGGAAAAACCGGCACGACGAACAGCGGTACGGACGTCTGGTTCGTCGGCTACACTCCGACGCTCGTCGCGGGCTTCTGGTTCGGCTTCGACAATCCTGCCTCGATCGGCGGCGACGCATCAGGCGGCAGACTCGCTGCGCCGGCGTGGGCCGAGTTCTACGTGAATGGCTGGCGCGAGGCGAAGAATCCGACAGCGTGGAATCCACCGCCTGGGATGACCATGCGGGTCATCGACCCGACGACCGGCTATCTCGCTACGGAATGGTGCCCGGCGTCGCGGAACGAGTACTACAAGCCGGGAACCGAGCCGACGCTCGCCTGTCCGGTGCACGGCCCTGACATGGGCGACGAGCAGAATCCCGACTGGCAGAACCAACGCGACTGGCAGAACGATTTCGGCAAGAAAATCGGCAAAGCACTCGGCAAGATCTTCAAGTTCTGAGGAAGTTCGTTCGAGATTCTTGCGCACGGTCGTCGATCGAGGATGCTGCTAGGCGAGTAACTCACCAGGGAGCGCAGCAATCGGCGCCGCGCAGAGCGCGACGCCGTTGCCTTCCTCCCTCGTTCGCGGAACTCTCTACGCAGCACCCTCGACCGACTCCCTGGCTGGGAGTCCGCGAACACGATGTTGCTGCAGCTTGAAGTCGTGCGCGAGTACGCCTCAACGGCGATGGTGGCTGCGCCACCGCGCTATTCGCGCGTGGTGTTAAGGGACGCCTCGACCCAAGCAGAGATCTCGACGAACCTAAACGATGCCGAGAAAGTCTCGAGGCGATGCAACAAAGCCGGGGAAGATGCGATCGAGCGCGCGGGCTCCAAGATGATCCGACACGACCTCCGCGAATACAGACCGAAAGTCGGTCGTGAGCGCGAGGTCGCGGCCCTCGTATAGCTGCTCCTGCTCGAGACCCGGCCACTTCCCGTGCACCTTTCCGCCCTTCACATGTCCGCCGATCACGAATAGCGCGCCGGCGTGACCGTGATCGGTGCCACGATTCCCGTTCTCGCGTGCCATGCGGCCGAATTCGGACATGGTCATGATGACGACATCGTCCATCCTGTCGCCCAGGTCAGTGACGAGCGCGGCAATCGACCGCGAGAAGTCATCGAGGCGCTGCGCGAGCTGGCCTGTCGACGACCCCTGGTTTACGTGGGTGTCCCAGCCGCCGACGTCAGCGAAGGCGATCTCGAGTCCGACGTTGGCTTTGACGAGCTGCGCGATCTGCAACAGGCGCGATCCGAACTGCGAACGCGGATACTCGGCGCCGTTCTGGGGCAGATATTTCTGTGGATTCGCTGAGCGCAGCATCTTCACCGCGTCGAACATCTCCGCACCGGTGCCGTGCACGAGATCAGCTGACCCAGTGCGATAGAGCGCTTCGAGACGCTCCGCCGAATTTCCGGTGGCGCGCACGCTGAACTCGTCGAGACTGTTCATCGCGACCGTCGGCGACGGACCTTCGAGAATGCGCGGCGTCTGCGGAGTGAGTGCGACCGCTCGGAACGGAGTCTTGCCGAGGTTGCATTCGTCGCACGTGCCCTTCACGGCGAGATAGCGATTGAGCCAACCGTCCGTCGTGCCCTTCACGTCGGGCGTGCCGGTCTCCATGTAGTCCTGCGCGTCGAAGTGCGAGCGTGTCGTGCTCGGACTTCCAACGGCGTGCACGGGCGCCAGCAGTCCGCGGTCGTACAGCGGCTTCAGCGGCGCGAGCGCAGGGTGCAGTCCGAAAAATCCGTCGAGATCGATCGCTCCCCCGGCGCTGATCCGAGATGGCTGCGGAATGTTGATGGACGGACGCATCGCATAATACGCTCTCTCGCCGTGCGGGACGACGATGTTGAGCGCATCGGCGGCGCCGCGCTGAAACAGGCAAATGAGAACTTTGCCCTTCGGTGCGTTGAACAGCTCCATGCCGAACGCTGTCCGGCGCAGGAAGCTCGGGCTCAATCCCATCGTCACGAGCGCCAGGGCGCCGGATTTCACGAATGCTCTGCGTTCCATCTTCTCTCCCTTCTAGTGCCGCTGAAACTCGGGCGAGCCGAGCGCGAGACCAACGATTTGGGGAAGTCCTGTAAGCTGCGGGAGGTTCGCGAACCCGCGCCCTTGGAGCGCGGCGCGCCGCGCGCCGCCGTTCTGATTTGGGCGGACACGTGCAGCTGCGCCGCCGCCGGCCATCTCCTGACCTGACATCGCCGCATCGGAATCAGGTGGAGACATGTCCTGAATTGCGTTTCCGCCCGCGCCATTTGCGAGCAGCGGGTGCTCACCCGAGACCAACACAGCGCGCGTATCCGGCGAAACCATTCCGTTCAGAATCGTCGCGACGACGGCGTCCACTTGCTTGTAGCGCGGCGCCGAGCGAATCGTGTCCAGCGCAGGAATTGCGCGAATGTCGGCACCGGGCAGCCGTCCCGCCGCGACGGCCATCCCGAAATTGATCCGGTTGAGTATCGCGCCCGTGTTCATCCACGCTTCACCAGTCTCCGGCCAACCGTTGGGCGCCTGGTGCCCGAAGATCGGCTGTCCGAGGAACGCGATGACCTGAGCGCTGCGCGGAGTGCTATCCGGCGCCGCGTTGAGCGCGCGCAACGCGCTCACGACGACCTCGAACGGCGATTTTACTTTGCTGCGGAACGCGTGCTGCGAGAAGAATTCGGGGGAAGTGATGATCGATCTCAAGACTTCGCGAATGTCGCCGTCGGTCTTGAGGTAGACCTGCGCGGCGTGATCGACCAACGCCTTCGACGGTGAATCGCTCACGAATCGCCGCGCCAGCTTGAAGGAGATGAAGCGCGCCGTGGCAGGACTCTTCGCCAGTATATCGAGTACATCTTCAGCGTCTTCCATTCCGCGCCCCGCCGCGAGCTTGTTGCCGAGGACGACTTTCTCGCCCGCATCGTGGACCTGCGGCCGAAAAATGAATCCTCCACCTTGCGGCGGCGGCTTGATGGTCCAGCCAGTGAACGCACGCGCGACGTTCATCACATCCTGCTGGGTGTACCCGCCATCGACTCCCAGTGTGTGCAGCTCGAGCAGCTCGCGCCCGTAGTTCTCATTCAGGCCTTGACGTTGCCGCTGTTGCTGCTGTGGCCGCCGCATCTGCTCACTGCCCCGCATCGCACCCATTATTCCGCCAAGGCCGCCTCTTCGCATTGGCCTCACGCGCATTGCACCGAGACCGCCCTGCGCATTGAGAGTGGGGCGAGTGCTATCGGCCATGCTGCGCGCGTTGTCGAGATAGAAGAGCATCGCCGGACTCTGGGCGACGGCTTCGAGGAGGTCGCGGAATTTCCCCAGCGCGCGGGGACGGATGACGTTCTGATCGAAATCCGTCAAGTAGTACGGCTCCGGCCCGCCCTTCTGCGCGTAGATGTTGAAGTGATTCTCCCAGAAGTCTGTCATCACTTCCTGGAGCTGTCTTTCGCTCGCCACGGCGCGCGCGACACGCGACGATTGAAGCTGGGTGACGACCTGCCGGGTGAGGTTCCCCCGCTGCTGCATCTGCTGGCGAAGCGCCATGCTGTCGGCGGCAGTCATCATCCGTGAGGTGTCGGCTCTTTCGCGTTTGACTTCGCGCTTCTCGCGCTGCTGCTGCGCGTACTGCGCGAGGAGGTCGCTCTGATCCTGATTGATTGCCGGATATCTGGCTATGAACTGATCGATGCCGGAGTCGTTGATCTTTTCGGGGCGAAGCTGCTGGTCGATCCAGTTGTCGAGTCCGATCGCGCGCAGTTTGAGCGCATCGCCGGGCCTGGGTCCGAAGGTCAGCCGATTCAGCGCCTGGATGATCTGCTGATCGGCGGGCAGTTCGCGGACATCTGACCGCGTGACCGTTCTGGCAGGACTCTTCGCGCCCACGTTCTGGGCGTACACACCAATGGGTGTGACGCCGAGCAGCGCCATTATGACCGCAATCAGTTTTGTGATTTTCATCGCCGCCTGATCCTTGCCTGCGTTCTCCAGGGTAGACGCGTCAGCACAGCCGTGCGTTAACCCGCCAACAGAAACTTCGCATCCCTGCCAACCTTTTTACCCCCAGCGGCTATCTAATAGGTGCATACCCCGATTGTTCACGCTTTCCGTCCCCAAGCGGATCGTTTGTCAAGTCGGAATCGAGCCCGGGTAAACGTCGCAGCAACGCCGCACGCCGCATCGTCGTCGGAGCGCTGGCTCTGGTTGGCGCTGTCGCAGTAAGCGCGGGGATCTACACGCGAACGCACCCGAATACCGCGTCGGCAGAGACCGGTGTTGTCGCAGGCACGCCGAACCTCGGCGTCATTGCCGTGCTTCCGTTCGTGACTCTCGGAGCGGACTCCGGCAATGCCTACCTCGCTACGGGCCTGACCAACGCTGTTGCGGGAAAGTTGATGAAAACCGAAGGACTCCGTGTTCTCGCTCCCGGTCGTCCGCGCTCAGTGAAGCGTCGGAGCGATACCGCGGGAACCGCGAGCCTCTCGGCGCGTCTCGTGCTCGAGGGCACTGTGGAGCGCATTGGTGACAGACTGCGCGTGACCGCGCGCCTGAGCAGCACCAACGATGATGTCATGCAGTGGGCCGATGTGTTCGACCGCGACGTTGACGACATCTTTGCCGTCGAGGACGAGATCGCGGACGCGATCGTGGCGTCGGTGTCGCCGATGACTGGTCGGGAGCGTCTCCCTCCACCCGACGTGGGACCAACCGAATAACCTGGCTAGAGCTTTGGCCCAGCCGCGATCCGGCGATTTGGCGGTCTGATCAGGTAGGAGACTGCAAGAAGTACCAGAAGCACCAGGGGCATGATCCATTTCACGCCACCTTCCGACACGTAACTGGAGATGGTCGCCATCACCAACGCGAACGTCACGCCTGCGTAGGCCCATTCCTTCAGCAGAGCAAGTCCTGGCAACAGCAGGACGATCGCCGCCACCGGCTTCGCAACTCCCAGAATTATCCGGAGGTACTGCGGATAACCCGCCTTGGCGACTCCGGAAACTACTTGCTCATTCCCGGTGAGGTACGTCAGGGAGCCCAACAGCGCGAGAGCGACAAGCGCGGTGCTTCCCCAGTAGACAATCTTTCGAACCATTGATCCTCCGGGTAGCTAGTGAATAAGACTCTAAACGTCGCCCCTTCAGACCCAGACCGCCACCTGAAAAAGGCGCGCCAAGTTACGGGATGGTGGAGTTACTCACGAACGCCAGCCGCTTTCCGTCGGGCGACCACGACGCGACGTTGA
>JBBQWD010000064.1:0-7997 GCA_038210945.1 Gemmatimonadales bacterium | reverse complement strand
CCTTCGCGGATCACCTGGTGGAGGCGCATCCTGCGCAAACGCCGCATGATTCCCGGACCGACCACGAAGGTCAGCAACAGGGCAGTCACCGCTGCTCCGGCCGCGCGGAACGTTATCCACTGAAACAGTCGCAGAAACCCGAAGTGCGGCAATCCTACGAACGGGACGAGCAGATAGTTCAGCACTATGCAGTAGCCCAGGTGGTTAGATGTGGAACGAGACGCTCGAGCTGCACCCCGCGCGACGCCTTAAGGAGGATAATAGCATCGCGCTTGAGTCTGGCCTGAAGCTGCGGCCAGAGATCTTCGACATCAGGTGCAGTGATCACTCGCCCGCCCTTTTTCTGCTTATCGAGCGCTTCAGCAAACTCTCCGATGCCAGCGACGATGTCGGCTCCGGACGCCAACGCGAGACCAGCGATGTCGGCGTGACACTGCGCCGACGCGGCACCGAGCTCCCGCATCGTACCTAAGACGATTACCCTCTGCCGTCCGCTACCGGCGCCCTGAAGCAACTCGATCGCGGCACGAGTCGAGCCGGGATTTGCGTTGTAAGCGTCGTTTATCAATGTCACACCACCCAGCTGTTCCCATGCCACGCGCATCTTGGGCTGTGGCATCGCGGCGATGCCGGCGGCGGCGTCCTCGTAGCTCACGCCACACTCGCGCGCGACGGCGAGAGCGAGCATGGCGTTCCGCAGGTTGTGGAGGCCGCGGAGCGGCGGCCGAATGGTGACTCCCCCAATTTCTACGACTCCAAGTCCATCTGCTCCGATCTCCCAGCGATCCGGTTTCAGGTCGGCGCTAGGGTCGAGACCCGCCACCACCACGCGCCGGGCCTTGCCTCGAGCCGCTTCGGCGATCTCCGGCTGGGCCGACGGAGCGATCCCAACGGCGACGCCTTCGTAGACGGCTGCCTCTTCGCGCAGGACGCCTGCCAGGTCGCCAAGCCCCTCGAGATGCTCCTCCGCGATCGACGTCACGAGAGCGATGTCGGGCTCCGCGATGTCACGAAGAATCGCGACTTCCCCTGGAAGACTCGTGCCGAGCTCGATGACCGCGATCTCCGCGTCCGGCTGCAGCGACAAAAGGGAAAGCGGGACACCAATTCGATTGTTGAGGTTGCCGGTCGTCGCGTGCACGGCGTAGGAACGACTCAGAGCGGCCCTTACAAGGTCCTTCGTGCTCGTCTTTCCGTTGCTGCCGGCGACGCCGATGATCGTCTTGCCCCACGCGCGACGCCAATACCGCCCGAGCGCGCCCAGCGCGATCAGAGTGTCGCGCACTTCATAGACTGGCACGCCAAGAGAGTTGAGCTTGGGCGCCTGTGACACGATGACCGCCGACGCTCCATCTCTAATGGCATCCTGCAGATAATCATGACCGTCGAATCGCTCCCCCTTGAGCGCGAGGAACACATCACCCTTTCCGATCTTTCTCGTGTCGGTCGTGATGCCGGACACGGAAGTCGTCCCGCGAGGGAGCGAGCCGGTCGCCTGCTCCTCGAGAGCGGTCGCTATCCGGTCCAGCGTCCAGAAACCGGTGCTCACGCGTGACTACCCGTCAGGTCTCTCACAATCTCCTTCTCGTCGAATGGGTAAGAGGTCGTTCCGCGGATCTGATACGTCTCGTGTCCCTTGCCCGCGAGAAGAACTATATCGCCTTCCTCCGCCAGTTCGATTGCCCGCTGTATTGCCGCAAGCCTGTCGGTGACTCGCTCGTGCTTGGATTCGTGCATGCCAGACTCGATCTCGTCGATGATCGCATCCGGATCTTCGGTGCGAGGATTGTCGCTCGTCACAATCGCGTAGTCGGCTTCCTTCTCCGCGATCTCTCCCATGAGGGGACGCTTCCCCTTGTCGCGATCGCCGCCACAGCCAAATACGACGATCAGCTTCCCGCGCGTGAAGCCGCGTGCGGTTTTCAGACTTCTCTCCAGAGCATCGGGCGTGTGAGCGTAGTCGCGCACGACTGTGGGGCGCGTGGAGATCACCTCGAGCCTTCCCGCAACCTGTGGCACGGAGCTGAGTCGGGTGGCGATTGCGTCCGCGGGGTGCCCGAGCGAAAAAGCGGCCGCGGCCGCGGCGAGCGCGTTCTCGATGTTGATGTCGCCGATCAACGGCAGTGTCACATCCGCCGAGCTGCGCGGAGTGACCAACGTCCACTCGCTACCCTCGGACGTGTACCGAACATTCCGCGCTCGGATGTCTGCGTCGGTGCGCGCGGCGAACGTGACGACGCGGGATGACGGGTTGAGGGCGGACCACTCCGGCGCATCAGCGTTGATCACCGCGGCTCCGCCGCGCTTCAGATAGTCGAGGAGACGAGCCTTTGCGTTCAGATAGGCGTCCATCGTCGCGTGATAGTCGAGATGGTCGCGCGTGAGATTGGTGAAGACCGCGGTGTCGAACTCGAGTCCATCAACGCGTCGCTGGTCGAGACTGTGCGACGACACTTCCATGGCAACAGTCCGCACTCCGCGATCGACTAGGTCGCGCAGGATCCTTTGCAGCTCCACTGGTCCCGGTGTCGTAAGCCCGCCACCGCCAGGCAACACCTCTCCTTCGCTTCCGACGAGAACGCCGAGCGTCCCGATCGAAGCGCTGGATTTCCCGCCATCGTCGAATAAATGGCGCATGATCGACGTCGTAGTGGTCTTGCCATTCGTTCCTGTCACGCCGAGCAGCCTGAGGTCTTCGGACGGATTGCGGTACGCGACCGCGGCGGCGATTGCAGCGGCCCGCCGGCCTTCTCGCACGACGAGCGTCGGGAGCGAGGTGCGCGTTGGATCTTCGACGATTGCCGCGCACGCCCCACGCTGTGCCGCTGCGTCTAGAAAATCGTGTCCGTCACTGTCCCACCCACGCACCGCGATGAACAGCTCACCCCGCTCGACCTTTCTGCTGTCGTCCGAGACGCCCCGGCAATTCTCCGGTAGGTCGCCGTTGACTCCGGCAAGCAAGCCGTGGGTGCTGAGTGCTGCTTCGATGTCTGAGACTCGCACGTCAATCCAACGGGCGAGAGAGCTGAACGAGGCTGCCGGGTGCGGCCATCGTGCCCGCCGCGGGCAAGGTGCCTGACGACGATGCGGTGATCAGTCGCACGCGAAAGCCGGCGCCGTGCAGCGCCCGCACTGCTTGTCGTATCGACAACCCTCTTACATCAGGGACCGCGCGGGGACTTCGCGCGGCTGGCGCCGCGACAACGCGCGTCGCCGTTGTCGGAAGCTCGATCGTGTACGACGCTGTATCAGCTGGCTCGCGCGGAGTCAGGTTGTCCGACGGGTCGTACGACGTCCTGTCTACGTGATCCGTCGCATCACTGCGGCCGGCGCGAGCGAACCTGGCACCGACTACGGATCTGGTCTCGGGATGCTCCTGCGCGAGAACCGATTTTTCGGATGCCGCGAGAGCTTCACGATCGAGGGCCGCGTCGCGAGCAGCCAAAGCGGCGCGCAGCACGATGCGCGTCACCGGCGCGGCGATTTCGCCGCCCGCGTAGTGCAGCCCCTTCGGGCTATCCAACTTTACCAGCACGACGTACTGCGGGTCGTTTCCCGGAAACAGGCCAACGAACGATGCCGTGTAGTTGCCGTTGGTGTAGCCGGCGTTCTGCGAAGTACGGCGCGCGGTGCCGCTCTTGCCCGCGACCTCGAACGTCGCGAGATCCGCCCTCGTCGCGGTTCCTTCCTGAACGACCGCGAGCAGCATCTGTTGAACCGTCCGCGCGACCTCGCCCGACATCACACGCCGCACGGCGCGCGTTTCCGCGCGATAGGTGGCCTTGCCGTCGGGGCCACGAATCTCCTTCACCAGGTGCGGCTCGAGCAGCTCGCCACCGTTCGCGATCGCCGAGTACGCCGTCACGAGCTGAAGCGGAGTAACGGCAATCTCGTATCCCATCAGGATCGAAGCGCTCGTCTGCCGCGACCACTGCTTCGGCTCGCGAAGCGTGCCCGCTGCTTCGGCCGGAAGTGGAACTCCGAGTGGCATTCCAAAACCAAGGTCGCGAAACGTCTCGTACTTCTCGCGCGGAGTCAGGCGCTTCCCGAATTCGACGATCCCGACATTGCTCGAGAATCTGATCACGTCGGCGAGTGAAAGCGCCGTTGCCTTGTGCATGTCGGTAATGACACGCCCATCGAGCTCGAGTTTGCCGTTGTGGGTGCTCACGACGTCGGTGGGGCGAGCGCGTTCGTGCTCGAGCAAAGACGCGGCGATGAATGGCTTGAGCGTGGAGCCCGGCTCGAAGGGTTCGGTCACCGACGTGTTCCCGAAACTCGTTCGCCCGACTCTGTTGCTCGCGAGTGCGAGGATTTCTCCGGTGTGCGGATTCATCACGACTATGTCTCCGCCATCGGCCTTGAGGCTGTCGACCGCCGTCGTGAGCTCGCGTTCGGCGATGTCCTGGAGAGTGTTGTTGATGGTCAACACGACGGTCGATCCGGGCCTCGCGTTGTCCGTCCACGCGTCGGGGGAGTCGAGGGCACGACCGTTATTGTCGCGGGCCAGACTCACCCTGCCTGAATCTCCACGAAGAAGACTGTCGAGGGCGAGTTCGAGTCCGTTCATCGGTTTCCCGCGTCCGTCGAGCGAGCCGACGATCCGCTTGATTCCGTCGGAGTTCCCGTAAACTCGCTGGAGCACCGGTGTGAGGTGTACTCCGTTCAGCTTCGAGATCGACGCGACATCCGCCGCGGAGTAAAGTCCGGGCAGCTCGATCCACCGGCGGCGGCGGGCGATGGCCGCGTTCAGCGCGTTCACGTCCAGCCGAGCGTGGCGCAGTGCCTTCAAGACGAATGCGGTGTCACGCACCTCCGGCAACGCGACTGCCACGCGCGTCATCTCGCGGCTCTCGACGAGGGTGTTGCCGCTCGCATCCAGTATCTGACCGCGCGGCGCCGACAAGCCCGAAGCGAAGAAATGCTGCCGCTTTCCTCGCGCCACCCATTGCTTGCCCTCTACGACCTGGACTTTTGCGGCCCGCGCGACGAGCGCGAGCGCGAACAGCACGAAGAATGTGTGGATCACGGCAACGCGGGTGGGGGCTTTCATCGCGTGGCCCGCGGCAGAATCACGACCTGCTGGTCGGTCGGGATGTGCATCCCCAGCCTCCGCTCCGCTGTCGCGCCGAGCGTCTGACGGGTGGATGCGTCCCGGATCTCGCTTTCGAGCCGAGCGCGCTCACCTTCCAGTCCGGTGCGCTTCGCCTCGAGCTGGGCGAGGCGCTCGGACTCACCGATGCCGATCGTCCGCCGCCACACGATGGACAGCGCGACGAGGACGAACGCGCCGAGGATGACTCCGACCAGAGTCCTTCCCCGCATGCTTACGCCGCGCTTTGCCATGCGCGTAGTCTAGCGCTGCGCGAGCGCGGGTTGAAAGCTGTTTCCTTCGGGCTCGCTGTCGTGGCGCGCTTGGTGATGAGATCGCCGAGAGACTTCCCCCGACAGGTGCATTGGAGCTGCCTGGGCGGACAGATGCAGGACGAGCTCCACTCCCGTATGGTGTGCTTGACGAGACGGTCCTCGCCCGAGTGATAGGCTATGACCGCGAGTCGGCCGCCCGGTTTCAGTTTGTCGCGTAGCATGGGCAGCGCGTTCTCGAGCATGGTGAGCTCGTCGTTCACGGCGATGCGAACCGCCTGGAACAGGCGAGCAAAGTCGCCGGGCCCCATTCGGGCGCCGAAGGCGCCGCGGATGGCATCGACCAAATCGTCACTCACGTGCATTGGTTTTCGGTCCCGGCGATGCACGATCTGGCGAGCCAGGCGATTGGCGCGGGGCTCGTCTCCGTATTCGCGAAAGATGTGGGATAGTTCGGCTTCATCCAGCGTGTTCAGCAGTTCGGCGGCAGTCGTAGTAGAGCGACGGTCCATCCTCATGTCGAGTAACGCGCCAGGTCGAAAAGAGAAACCTCGGTCATCGGCGTCGATCTGGTGCGAAGAAACACCGAGATCGACCAGGATCGCGTCGAAGTGGCGTCCCGAAAGCTCCTGGATGCGGTCCACTTCGCCGAAGTTGCCCCTGATAGCGAGAAAGCGGCCCAACGCCTCATAGGACGCCAGCCGCTTTCGCGCTTCAGTTATGGCCGCCTCGTCGCGATCGAGCGCTATGACCGACGAGCCGGAGGCGAGGAGGGCTTCGCTGTGCCCTCCACCGCCCAGAGTGCAATCGAGTATCTGATCGGCGCCAGCGAGCAGCGCCACAACTTCTTCGACCATGACCGGCGCATGGTAGGGGCTACCCCACCGGCCGGTCGCTGGCTCCGTCACTTACAGAAGCGCTTTATCTCATTGTCGACGGCTGGCGTGAACTGCGGGATCGCAGTCAGAAGCTGAGCGGCTTCATTCGGATACTTCTGTCCGCCGGCCGGTAGATTGATCGACGCGAGGTTGAACGCGTCGCGAGCCGTCCGCGCCAGGTCGCAGCTCCTCTTTTCGTTGGCGTCGATCGTCGCGCTCTGTCCGAGCGAGAACGCGCTTGCCCCCAGCAGGAACTTGGCGTCAGCCGAGCTCTGTAGCTGGTCGGAGAGCTGGAGGAACTTGATGGCGCGCTGGAAATCCGCGCGGTCCTTCGAGCCCTGTCCCGCCTTGTAAGCGTTGCTTCCCTGCTGGAGCGCGATCTGTGAAAGTGCGGTCGGATCGGCGCCGGCGGCCTTCGCCTGGTTCAGCGTGTTGCCGACATCGTCGTACTGATTGAGCGCACCCTGAATCGTCGCGAGCAGGAAATACCCCTGAGAGTTCTTGGGATTGGCCGCGACCGCCCTCTTCGCAATGTCCAGCGCCTGCTGAAGCTGGCCCGCCTTGTAGAGTGCCTGCGCGGAGTACAGAGCAAGGGTAGGATCGCTCGGGAACTTCGCCGAGCCGCGGGCCGCGGCTTCCGAAGCTTTTTGCGGCTGATTGAGCGACGCGTAAGCACCGGCCAGACGCGAGTAGTAATCTGCCGTCGCTGTAGCCGTATCCACGCGAACCATTTCGTTGCCGATATCTATCGCGCCCTGATAATCCTTGGCATTCAGATAGACCAGCCACGCCAGGTTGAGAAGCTGTGGATCACCCGGATTGTTCTGCAGGAGGTCGCGCATGAGCGGGATTGCCTGCTGGGCGTGACCCGTCGCTGCCATCTGGTTCACGACATCCTGGAGGAGCTTGATGTTCGTCGGATCTGCAGCGGCGAGGGAGCCAAGCACTGAGAGCTCCTTCGTTGTGTCGTTCTTCGCGTGATAGATCTCGGCGAGCCGCCTTAGCGCCACGATGTTCCGCGGATCATTGGCGCGAATCCGTTCGGAGACCTTTATGACGGAGTCATCCATCTTGAGACCGGCATAGGCATCGACGAGGCAAGCGCCGACAATGTTTGCATTCGGATACCCGGCCATCCCGGAACGCGCCGCGTTCACGCCTTCCTGATACTTGCCCTGGGCGACGGCGTTGTGGCACTGCTCCTCGGCTGCCAGCTGTCGACGCGCATCCTTGATCGCGCGGGCGACCTGGCCTGCCGCGTCGTCGAGCTTACTGCCCTGAGCGCTGGGAAGGGCCTGGCCACGTGTCATATCGCGGGAAATGATGAGCCGCGAATCGATCTTGTACCCCGTCGGGGTCTTGGTAACAGTCCCTTCGACATACTGCGGGGCGCGAACCAGGGTAGCGAGCGCCTTTGCGTCGCCGGGCGCCAGAGCTTCTGTCGTCGAATAGCCAGACGAGGCCAGGCTATTGTTTATGTCAGCCTTGGGAACGACCACCAACTCGCGGACGTTGGTCTGCTTCGTCAGTTGATTGCGGATGGCTTCTGCGGCCTGAACGCCCAGATCCTTATCCGAGCTTTGAAGCGTGGGCACCATCACGCGGTCGCCTGTCTTGCCACTCTGGGCGAGCAGGGGCGATGCGATCACCGTCGCGAACGCCGTGAGAGCGAGAGCTGAATGACGTAGACGTACCTTCAATGGTATAACCTCCAAGTCGGTATTCATTTTACCCCACCTCCCGATCCGTGGGTCC
>JBBQWD010000063.1:0-8051 GCA_038210945.1 Gemmatimonadales bacterium | reverse complement strand
TGCAGTGCTAGCCTCGCGCGTAGATCACCGCCAGGACGGCAATGCCGAGCGCAACGCGATAGAAGGCGAAGATTCCGTAACTGTGCCTGCTGATGTAGCGCATGAGAATCGAGATCGCGAGCCAACCGCTGATCGCGGATGCGAGCACTCCCGACATGATCTCGTTCGTAAGGCCACCCTGGGCCAATGCCTTCGGAGCCTCGACTATGATGGCCGCCGCGATGATCGGCCCACTCATGAGAAAGCTGAATTCAGCTGCGCTCTCGCGATCGAAGCGGAGGCCGCGACCGCTGGTGATCGTCGAGCCCGAGCGCGACACGCCCGGAATGAGCGCGATTACTTGAGACAGACCGATGAGAATCGCGTCGATCCAGCGCATTTCACCAAGCACGCGGGCCTGGTCGACGAGCTTGTCGACCAGCCAGAGCACGATTCCCATCGCGATGAGAGCGATCGCGATCAGCTGGGGGCTCCGGAATGCGGATTCGGCCTTGGATTGCAGGAGATAGCCGCCAATGGCGCCGGGAATCGTTGCAACGATCAAGTGAATGACTTTCCGCTTTTCCGGAGTTTCGATCCGCCCGGTCGTGACAATACCGACCGCCCCGCGAACGAGCGCGAGCCATTCCATCCGAAAATACCAGAGCAGCGCGAGCAGCGTCCCGAAGTGGAGGGCGACGTCGAAGGCGAGGCCGGGATCGTCCCAGCCGAAGAGCCATGGCGCCAGCGCGAGATGCGCCGAGCTGCTGATCGGCAGAAACTCCGAGAGTCCCTGAATGATGCCGAGTGCGATCGCTTGTAGGGGTGTCATGATTGGTGGATGGGAAGTGATCGTTGGTACAGCGATTCGTACTGCGTGACGATGGCGTCACGGGAGAAGCGCTCCCGCGCGTCCCTGCTCGCGAGCTTGCTCATCTCCGACCAACGCTTGGGATTCTGAAGGATCTCGAGCGCGGCCGCGGCCATGCCGGGGATGTCGCCGACCGAACACAGAATGCCGGTCTCACCATCGCGCACGACTTCTGGAAGGCCGCCCGCGTTCGACCCGACCACGGGAACGCCTGACGCGAGCGCCTCGAGGGCGCTCAATCCGAACGATTCGCTCTGGGTCGGGAGGAGGAACAGATCGGCAGCGGCGAGCAGCGGCGCGATCTGATCGAGCTTGCCGAGAAACGAGACCGAGTGCTCCACGCCCAGCATTCGCGCTTCTTCTTCGGCGGCGGGTCGATCGGGGCCGTCGCCCACCATAACAAGCACGCATGGAAGCTCGCGATTCACTTCCGCGAAGATTCGCACTACATCGCGCACGCGCTTTACCGCTCGGAAGTTCGATACGTGCATGAGAATTGGCTTCGACGCTCCGAACTGATTCTTGAGCAGCGCTGGGTACTTCTCGCGGTTGTATATATCGGGATCGATGAAATTGTGGATGACATCGATCTCCAGCCCGTCGCAACCGAAGGCGCGGCAGGTTTCCTCACGGAGATACTCCGACACCGCCGTGATCCGATCCGATTTCTCGATCGAGAATTTGGTGATTGGATAGAAGGACGGATCCTGGCCAACGATAGTTATGTCGGTTCCGTGGAGCGTCGTAATCAAATGGACGTCTTCACCGGTTTCGCGCAGCATCTCGCGCGCGATCCACGCGCTCGTCGCGTGGGGAATGGCATAATGGCAGTGGAGCAGCTCGAGTCCGTGAGTCCTGACCACCTCGTGCATCCGGACCGCCAGCGCGAGATCGTAAGGAGGAAACTCGAACAGCGGATAGCGACCGACGTCCACTTCGTGGAAGAAGATTCGCGGGAGAAATGATGGCAGCCGGAAAGGCTGCCTGTAGGTAATGAAGTGGACTTCGTGTCCACGATCGGCCAAGGCGATGCCCAGCTCCGTCGCAACGGCGCCGGATCCGCCGTACGTCGGATAACAGGTGATGCCAATGTTCACTCAGCTCTCTCCCACCACTCTCGCGCAACCGCTCTGGCTTGAGAGTCTTCAGGATTTACGTGTGTCACGGCTGCCGGCGACAGCTGGTGTCTGAGCCAGGTTCGCTGGCGCTTCGCGTATTGTCGCGTCTCAATAATGACCCGCTCCTTCGCGGATGACAAATCGAGATTGCCCTCGACGTGGTCGCGCATCACCGAGTAGCCGCTCGCCTTCCAGGCCGGCGCATCGGGCGGAATCTTTTTAGCAAGTCCTTCGACTTCAGGGATCCAGCCGTTCGCCAGCATTCTTTCTACGCGCGCCTCGATTCGCGCGGAGAGAGCAGCGCCGGGATCCACGACGAGGTAGGCGGCCGAAGCGCTTGGCTCGCTCCCCTCCCGTTTCGCGTTGTGGAGCGAGTGCAGCTCGCTGATCCGCTCTCCCGCGAGGATCGCAGTCTCGATCGCCCGCACAAGCTGGGTGCGACCCAGATGCGCGCGAGCTGGATCGAGCTCATTGCACCAGCGCTTCAGCTCGGCGACAGACATTGATTCGAGCTCGCGCCCCAGCCCGCGTCGCTGCGCAGCATCGAGCTCGGGCGCGGAAAACAGCGGCTCGACGAGTGCCTTGATGTACAAACCCGTTCCGCCGACGACGACCGGCTCCTTGTCGATCTCGCCCGCGCTCTCAATCCATTCATCGGCCTCAGCCGCCCACCGTGCCGCGGAGAAACGCTCATCGGGCTCGGCAACGTCAATTCCATAGTGGGTTACTCGCGCACATTCCTCGCGGGTCGGCTTGGCAGTTCCGATGTCAAAGCCACAATAGATGGCGCGCGAATCCGCGCTGACGATCGCCGCGCCGAACGTCTCCGCGAGCTCGAGTGCGATCGCCGATTTTCCAGCTGCGGTCGGCCCGCAAATGATCCGCATCCTACCGCCGGCCAAATCGCCGCTCCACTTCGTCCCACGTCAGATGCACAATCGTCGATCGGCCATGCACATCGTGCGCTGGAAGAGTCGTGTCGCGGAGAGCCGCAAAGAGCGAGCGCATCTCCCCCTGTGACAATTCTTCTCCGGCTTTGATCGCCGCTTTGCAGGCGACGGTGGCGGCGAGGCGCTCGTGCTTGGCAGCCGTACCGGCGACGCGGTCACCGGTCAACGCGTCGAGCGTCTCACGCAGGCAGCGTTCGGCGTCGAAACGGGGGTGCGGCATCGGAACCGTGTTGACGATGAGCGTATGGCCGCCGAATCCTTCGACCTCGAATCCCAGCCGCTCGAGGTATTCCCGATTTGAATCGAACGCCTCACCTTCCGCGGGTCCGAGATGGAGCGTCAGCGGAAGGAGGAGTCGCTGTGCCGGCGCCGCGCCGCTTTCCAGAGCTTTCATGAACTGCTCGTACAGAACCCGCTCGTGCGCCGAGTGTTGGTCGACGAGAACCAACCCGTCTTCGTGCTCGAACGCGATGTAGGTACGCCGTAGCTGAAACAGCGGCGGAATCGTTTGGGGCGCAGTCGCAACTTCAGCGATCGCGACTTCCGACTCGTACTCGTCGTTTGCGCTCGCGGGCCCATCGGTTTCGAACAGAGGCGCATCGCGGTCCGCGGCCGGACGCAAAATCTCGGGTCCCGGATTGGGCGCGATCTCGGCGGGACGGAAAGCGAAGCTCGATCCGCGGAATCCAAGCGAGGCCGCACTCTCAAAGTTGCCGAGGGCGCGGCGTACCGCGGTCTCGACCGCGCGCTCGGTGTTCCACCGATCGCGAAATCGAACTTCTGCTTTCGCGGGGTGCACGTTGACATCTACAGCGTCAGCGGGAACGGTGACGTTGAGGAAGAATGACGGCCGCACGCCGGCGACGATCGTCGACCGGTACGCAGATTCCACGGCGCGTGCGATCCCGGCATCGCGCACTGCTCGTCCGTTGATTGAGAGAAAGGCGCGACGCGTCGACGTTCCGACATCGGCTGGCCGCTGCACGAGCCCACTGGTGTGAACAGGTCCCGCTACGTCATCTACATCCAACAAATCTTCAGCATAGCGTCCGCCCCAGATGGCACCCAGCCGCGAGCGCACGCTCGACACCGGCGGCAGAGTCAGCGCGCTCTTACCGTCGTGGGTCAGATTGATGCGCACACCAGGCTGAGTCAGAGCCAGCGCCGTGAGCGCGTCAACCGCGCTCCTCCATTCGGATCGTGCGCTGCGCAGGAACTTGAGTCGCGCGGGCACGTTGTAGAAGAGCTGGCTCACCGACACCGTCGTCCCGCGGCGTCTCGCGATCTGCGAAGCGGGTGCGATCTGGCCGCCTGTAACTCTGATCGAGGTTCCTTCGCCATCAGAGGCGGATGTCTGAATCTCGAACTGCGAGACGGAGGCGATTGCGGGCAGCGCCTCACCACGAAAGCCAAAGGTCGAAACGCCGACTAGATCCGACGCTTTCCTGATCTTGGAGGTTCCGTGACGGGCGAGCGCGAGCGGCAATTCGGCGGCTGACATCCCGCTGCCGTCGTCGCTGACTCGAATGAGCTTCCGACCACCGTCTTCGAGAGAGATCTCGACGACCGTGGCGCCTGCGTCGACTGAGTTCTCGACCAGCTCCTTCACGACCGAGGACGGGCGCTCGACCACTTCACCGGCGGCGATTTGATCCGCGACGGCGGCGGGTAGAATTGAGATCAACGGCATCCTATACGGAAGCTACCAATCCTTCCCTCTCGGCGGAGTCGGGACGTTTTTCTTTTGGCGCTTGCCCTGGACGTCGGTCTCCTTGTCCTCCGCTGCATTTAGCACGGCCTCCGCCTGCTGCGGTGTCATGCCGGGCACGGGTTTGGGAGCGGGCGCCTGATTCTGGCTTTGCGCCGGCGACGGGCTCGGGTTCTGACTTTGGCCCCCACCGCCGCCTCCTCCGCCTCCGCCACCTCCACCACCGCCGCCCTTCTTCTGTCGGAGGGCTAGCTCATAGTTCCATCTCGCGTCCGAATCAGCCACCGCGACTTCCAGGATCTGCTTATAACGGTAGAGCGCGCTGTCGAGCGGCGCATCCGCGGAATCCTTGGCGCGGCGCCCTTGCACGAGGTAGTCGAGGCCAAGATTGAATCGTGCGTGGTGACGCACTTCGACATCCTTTGAATCCGCCGCGCGCGTGAGCGGTGGAATCGCCGGCGCAAGTGAATCACGCACCAGCAGCTGGGTGCCGGTGTTGTAGAACGCGATCGCAGGCCTGTCGCGGGCCGGCGCTCTCCGGCAGGACGTCGTCGTGAGCAAGAGCATCGTCGCCGTCGTTGCCGCGGCGGCTACAGCCCTCCGACGGCGCCGGCGAGTCTGCGCAAAAGTGTCGAACGCCAGCAGCACGAGTGCGCCGAGAACGAACCATTGGTACTGTACGCCGAGATTCTCGCCGGAGACGACCGACCGGGGATTTGAGTGGAGGATGTTGAGCGCTGCGCGGATTCTTCCGGCGCGGTCGGGCGTGCGCGCATCGACAAACGTGCCTTTCGCTTCGTCGATGATCGCCTTCAACAGATCGGGCTGGTAGTGCGTGACGACAATGTTGCCGTTCTCGTCGCGCTTCTGGGTTACGACACGATTCTCGACGATCGGAATCGTCGAGCCTTCCGTGGTTCCGAACCCCACGGTGATCACAGTGAGCCCCATTTCGCGGGCGCGTCGCGCTTCGGCGAGGACTTCGTCTGCATTGTCGAAGCCCTCACCATCGCTCATGAGCACAATCGCCTTGTCTCCCTGCGACTTGTTGAGCGTCAGCAGGTTGGTCGCCTGGCGAAGCGCGCTGCCGAGTGAGCTTCCGCCCTGCCCTACTATCGTCGGGTCGAGGTTCTGGAGAAACAGATCGAGGGCGCTGTTGTCGACCGTGAGTGGCGTGAGGATGTAGCTGCGTCCGGCGAAAGCGAGCAGCGCGAAACGATCACCGGGCGAAAGATCTCGCAGCCGGTTGATCTCCTGCTTCATCGCGCCGAGCCGGCTCGGCTTCTCGTCGGTGGCAAGCATCGAGTTCGATGCGTCGAGCGCCAGCACGACATCAACGCCTTGCTGCTTCACCACCGTCTGCTCTACACCCCAACGCGGGCCGGCGATCGCGATACCGAGCAGCAAGGTGGCAAGCGCAGCGCGAACGACTCTGGTCCACGGGTGATCGGTTCTGATCGACGGCGCGAGCCGCGCGATCATCGACGGAGTGCCGAGGCGTTTCAGACGCTCCCCGCGGGCGCGAAGCCCCCACCGTACGAGCCACGCCGTCACGAGCGGAAGAATGATCGCGAGCGCCAGCGCCCACGGCCACTGTATGAAGCGCAGAAACACAGTTATGCCGGTCATGGCAGCGGCGCCTTCCACGCGACGAGCGCCAGCTCGGCAAACAGCGCGAGGATCCCGAGGATCAGAGGCAGGCGAAACAGCTCTCGATACCTTACGACAGTGCTGGAGTGGACCGGGGCTCTCTCCATTCTATCGATGTACGAGTAGATGTTCTGGAGCGCCGCGGCGTCGCGCGCGCGGAAATACCTGCCGCCGGTCATCCGGGCAATGTTCGTGAGCAGCGCTTCGTCGATCTGCACCAGTTGATACTGAAAATTCAGACCGCCCGCAGCATTTCGGCCAATAGGTACGGGAGCCATGCCCTGACTTCCAACGCCGATGCCGTAGATCTTGATTCCATAGGCCGCGGCAGCCTTGGCGGCGACGAGCGGCTCGATCGTCCCGCGATTGTTGATTCCGTCGGTGACCACGATCATCACGCGAGATTTTCCGGGTGCATCGCGCAGCCTGTTGGCGGCCGTGGCGATTGCCGTTCCGATCGCGGTTCCATCCTCCAACTGCCCCGCCTGGAGATTCGATACCGCTTGCTGCACGACCTGATAATCGGTCGTGAGCGGAACCTGGGTGAGCGCCTCGCCTGCGAAGGCGACGATGCCAATGCGGTCCGAGGTCCGACGCGCGATGAACTGTTTGACTTTGTCCTTGGCGACCTCGATCCGGTTGTACGGGCGAAAGTCGAGAGCAAGCATGGAGCTCGAAAGATCGATGGCGATGACGATGTTGATGCCCTCGCTCGTCTGCGTTTCCGTGTGCGCTCCCGACCGTGGGCGGGCGAGGGCGACGATGAACGATGCGAGCGCCACACTGCGCAGCAGGAAGATCGCTTTGGGAATCCAGCTCCCCGCATGGGGGCCGGTCGCCAGCACGGACGTGCGCGAGAACACGATCGCGTCCTTCCGACGCAGTCGTCTCCAAATCCACCACGCCGGCAGCAACAGGAGCAGCCACAGCGCTTCCGGAGTGTAGAACTCGAAAAGTCCGAAGACGCTCACGCCGCGCGCTCCTTTGCGGCGGCAGCGCGTTTCGCTGGATGGGATTCCGGATTGACCCTCGCTTCGACGTGATCGACGATCGCCCGTAGTGCGAGCCCTGCATCCCTGGCCTCTTCGAGCGAGACCTTGACGCGCGCGAATTTCACCAGATCACCGCGCTCGAGCAGCCGCGGCAGCTCGGCCTCGACGCCGTCGCGCGGCTGCATCGTGCGCAAAAGCTCGGTGCTCGTATTCGAGCGCCGGACACCCGGAACCCGCGCCGCCAGGTACTCGCGGACGACGTCGACCATGCTCGCGTAGTACTCCTGGTAGTTGCCATCCTCGAGCAGACGTCGCTGCTCGATCCGCGCGAACTCCTGCTGTGCCCGCGCGTACGGATCGACCGGAGCTTTCGGTTTGTTGCGGTAACGGCGCCACGCCCACCACAGCAGCCCAGCGACGATCGCCGCTGCAAGCAGCGCGAGCCAGAGGAGCCAATTGAAGACGGGAAGAACGATGACCGAGCGCGGCGGTTTGGGAACACGAAGAGAGGTGTCGGCCGGGAGAACGGATTTGACGAAGACCGAGGCGCCGCCGAGCGGGAGCCGTCGCTCCTGACCCGCGAAGGTGATGCGTACGTCCGGAAATCTCAGCGGCTGAACGCCAATGTCCCATGCGGTCAGGTGGTAGAGCGCGACGGCGGTGTCGGCGAGCATGGTAACGAGCTTCTCACCCCGCACCTCCACCGGGTGAATCCCGTTTTGCGTCGTGGTGTCGGGCCCCGTTGGAAACTCGAATCGCACGCCTGCCGGAGCGCGGACCTTT
>JBBQWD010000062.1:0-8108 GCA_038210945.1 Gemmatimonadales bacterium | reverse complement strand
TGTTTCTTCGCGACGAAGCAGGACTTCGACAAGCTCCAGCAGGACATCGTCGTTGCGCGCGCTACGTCGAGCGCCGCTGACTCGGTCCAGCGCGCGCAGCTGGTCGATGTGAGCCGCTCCGTGAGAACACTCGGCGACTCGATCAATGCGCTGAGCAAGCGCGTCTCGGCTATGCGCACGGCGTCGGAGAGCGAGATGACCGCGATGAAGGAAGACATCTCGCAGCTCCAGGACCTGAGCGGACAGAGCGAGCAGCGGATGCGCGACGTGCGCGCGGCTCTCGAGGAGAAGCGCCAACAGCAGGAACCCGTTCCCGCGCCCGACAGCTCGACGGGTGTCACCAACGCCCCGGCTAGCGGACCAGGTCCGCTTCAACTGCTGCAGGCTGGCCGCGATCAGCTGCTCAAAGGCGGCAATGCGGCCGCGAGAAGCGCGTTCAGCGAGCTGATCACGAAGTATCCGACATCCGAGTACGTGCCTGAGGCGATGTTCTTTACCGCGCAGGCATACACCGCTGAGCGTAACCCTGACGCCGCAGATGCGCAGTATGTGGCGCTGATCAGCCGCTTTCCCAGGTCGCCGCGCGTTCCGACCGCGATGTACAAGCGCGCGCTCCACCTCCAGTCGCAGAAAAAGACGGCGGAAGCGAAGAGAATCTTTCAGGACATAATCAAGCGGTTCCCGCGCTCCGACGAGGCTGCGCTCGCCGACGAGCGACTACAGTCGATCAGGTAGCACGAGGGCAGTGGTATGAGCGAAGCTCCTGGCCACGAGATGCCTTTCCTGGATCATCTGGAGGAGCTGCGCAAGCGGCTCTTCTGGGTAGCCGGCGCAATCCTCTTAGGCATTGTGGTGGGCTTCGCACTGCTGTCGCGGCTCGACATAATCCGGCTGCTCGAGCGACCGATTCTCCCCCTGCTGCACGGGCAGAAGCTCATTTATACGCACCCGGGCACGTCGTTTCACATCCTGCTCAACGCGTCGCTCGTCCTTGGGCTGATTCTCGCGTCACCGGTGATCGTCGGGCAGATCTGGGGATTCCTGGCGCCGGCGCTCTACGCGCACGAGAAGCGCGTCGTGATTCCGGTGCTGATGGCGATGGTCGCGCTTTTTCTAGCCGGCGTCTCACTCAGCTACTTCGTGGTGCTGCCGCTGACGCTTCGGTTTCTGATGGGCATCGAGTCAACGGCTCTCACTCCGATGATCTCCGCGACGGAGTATTTCGACTTCGCGATCAGCATGTGCCTTGCCTTCGGGCTCGTCTTCGAGGTGCCGATTGCCATCCTCGCCCTGACCGCGCTCGGACTTATCACTCCTCAGTTCCTTTCGAAGTACAGAAGGCACGCCGTCATTGTCTGCCTCGTGGCGGCGGCGTTCATCACGCCTGGCGCGGATCCGTACTCGTTGTTCGCACTGGCGGTTCCGCTATACCTGCTGTATGAGCTGAGCGTTGCTGTCGCCCTCGTCACCGTTCGGAGGCGTGAGAAACGCCAGGCTCGGCGCGACGCCGAAGAGAGCGCTGCCCAGCAGAGCGCGCGGGCGCCAGCGTGACGCGGCGTTTGGCACTGATCAGCGTTTGCGCCGTTGCCTTTGTCGCGGCGCGCGCTGTGGAGGCACAGGTCAGGCCCCGCGTGCCTGCGGGCGGTGCCAGGCGCGACACCGTTCGCGCGCGTGGTGACACGACACGCCGCGATTCGACCGCTGTGGATTCGACCAAGACAAAAGAATTGATCAAGTGGAATCCGACGGATTCGGTGATGGAAGCATTGATGGCCCGCCCCGGCTACAGCGCCACCAAGTATCAGGGCGACCAGGTCGTGTTCGACGTCAGGACACATACGCTCGCGCTCAAGGGCAAGAAGGCCGGCGTCAGCCGCGGCCAAACCATCCTGGTTGGTGACAGCATCATTTACAGCGATTCAACCAAGATCATGATTGCCCGCGGAGACACCGTGATTCTCCGCGATCCCGAGCGTCAGGCAGCCGACGTCGTCGCCCGCGGCCAGATGGCGTATAACGTCGAGCTGCACCGCGGAGTCGTCACCAACATCAGCACTTCGGTCGAGTCGGGACAGACGTGGTTCGTGAGCGGCAAGCAGGCCGCCTTCGTCAGCGATACCACTCGTGGCAAGGAAACGGCTTTCTACGCCCGGAACGGCTCGATCACGAGCTGTGACGACTCGATTCCCGATTATCACTTCGAGGCAAAAGAGATCAAGATGATCTCGAAGAACATCATGGTCGCGCGTCCCGCGGTGCTTTACATCGGCGATGTGCCAGTGATGTGGATCCCATTCATTTTCCAGGACATGCGCTCGGGGAGACGGAGTGGCGTGTTGACGCCGCGCTTCGGAGTGAGCGAGCTGTTCCGCAATAGCCCTACCTACCGTCGGCACGCCGAAAACCTTGGCTACTACTTCGCGATCAGCGATTACATGGACGCGGAGGTCGCACTCGATTGGCGCAGCGGAGCTCGTCCAAGCTCCGGCGACCCGGGCTGGGTCCGCCTCAATGGGGAATTTCAGTATCGCTGGCTCGATCGCTTCGTTAGCGGACGGGTCGGGCTCTTCCGGCACTCGCAGCGCGACGGGACTTCCAATACAGGCCTGACGTGGAATCATTCTCAGAACTTTTCGCAGTCCACAAGCCTGAACGCGAACATCAATTACGTCACCAACACTTCCATCCAGCGAATAACGGCGTTCAATCCGCAGCAGGTGCTGGCGACGATCTCCTCGCAGGCGAACTATCAGACGAAGATCGGGCCGGCGGCGATAAGTCTTGGCGGATCGCGCACGCAATATTCCGGACGGAACGAAGTCGCGCAGAGCTTCCCCAATTTTGGTATCCAGGTGCCGACGCTGTCGCTGGCGCCGTGGCTCGACTGGAGTCCGGGTTTCAATTTCCAGACGGACCAGCGCTTCAACATCGACCAGGCCGGCGAATTCACCTACCGGTTCTTCACGAACGCCAATGGCGCGGCGGATAGCGCCCGGCTCAAGCGGAACACCCGGAACACTCAGTCGGCGTTCCAGACGCCTATCAGGATTGGCGGCTTCAACTGGAGCAACTCATTCTCGATGAACGATCAGGTCGTTGACGCGCCAGCGACCATCGTTGTTGTCGACGTCAACGACTCCTCGGTCAAGTCGAGCCGCGTCTTTGCGAAGACGTTTTCCACCGAGCTCGATTGGCAGACGGGTATTTCGCTCCCAAGCTTCTTTCAGGGGAGCTTCAAGATCTCGCCGTCCATCAATTTCCAGAACGTCGATGGCCACGCTTTTTGGATCAGAACGGAGCAGAGTGGCGGGCGGTTCGTTCACCAGACCAAGCGAGCCGTTGCCGGTCTGAGCGCATCGCCCACCCTCTTCGCTCTGTTCCCCGGCTTTGGATCGGTCACCCGCTTCAGACACTCGATCACGCCGGTGATCACTTACAACTACACACCGGCTGCCGACATCAGCAGCGAGTTTCTGAGGGCGCTGAACAAGAGCAAGCAAGGCTACCTTGGCGCGCTCGCTCAGAACAGGGTCACCCTGTCACTGTCGCACGTACTCGAAGCCAAGGTGCGAAACGCCGACACGAGCAGCACGGCGGAGCCGAAGAAGATGAAAATCCTGGCGATGAACTTTTCATCGCTCTCGTATGACTTCGAGAGAGCGCGCGTGACCCATCGATCCGGATTCGTCACCGACGCGTTCACGTCAGACTTCACGACCGACCTGATCCCCGGTTTCCGCGGTGCCGTGCGCTACTCGTTGTATCAGGGCGACATCCTGAGCGACAGCGCGCGCTTCAAGCCGTTTCGCGAGGGTATCGACGCTTCGTTCTCACTCAATGGCCAGTCGGGAATCTTCGGCGTGTTGGGTCGCGTATTTGGCCGAGCGGTGCCAGCGAAAAATCCACAGATCGAGAGGGTAGAGGCGAGCCCAGATGACGCGTTGGCCAATCGGGTCGCTTCGATGCCTGTTGCGGGCCTATCGTCGAGGAACCGGCAATTCAACGTACCCGAAACCGAAGGCTGGCAGGCGACTCTGACTTACAGCTCCACGCGCCAGCGTCCGCCGACCGGCAGCGGCATCGTGATTGAAGACGATCCGACTAGCAAGTGTCTCATCTATCAAGCCAACCCCATCGTTTATCAGCAGTGTGTCCAGGCGGAAGCGGCGAATTCGAACGGAGGGATTGGAACCACCAGAACCACGGCCGGTGGTCCGTTCATCCGTACACCACCGCGCGACAACCTTCAGTCACAGATGACCTTTCACCTCACGCCAAAATGGTCGGGATCGTGGGGGACGAACTATGACTTCCAGGCCAAGAAGTTTGGAAGCCACCAGGTGTCGCTCCAGAGGGCGCTGCACGACTGGAAGGCGATCTTTGCCTTTACGCAAGCTCAAAACGGAAACTTCGCGTTCACCTTCTTCATTGCCCTCAACGCGGAGCCCGACCTAAAATTCAACTATGACAAGCAGACGTACCGTCCGATAACGCCCTGACGTTGACTCGGCTCAACATCACCAATGGCGACAGCGCCGCCGGCACCCTCAGCGAGGCCGGCGTTGAGGGGAAGATCATTCCGTGGCGTGACGTGCTGCATGAAGGACCGGTGGACTCGTCGCTGTCGCTCGAGGAGCTGAGCAAGGAGCGCGCACGATTCATCGCGGAGCGGCGGTGGGACGACTTCGCTCACGTGAGCGGCGACTTCGCCGAGCGCGACCGCATGATCCAGCACCTCGATTATTTCGACGATATCGTGCTGTGGTTCGAGGACGATCTCTACGATCAGCTCCAGCTGATTCAGCTCCTTGACTTCTTCGCGCGCGGCGCGGCGCACAAGAAGACGCTCTCGCTGATCCAGGTGGACGGATACATCCCGCCTCTGTCCACGGCCCAGCTCAAAAAGCTCGACGAGAGCCGGTCGCGTGTCACGGACGAACAGTCCGATTTGGCGCAGCGCGCATGGAAGGCATTCGGATCGGACGATCCTTCGGCGATCGCGAGTCTGCTCGATGAAAGCACATCCGCGCTTCCGTATCTTGCGCCCGCGCTCCGGCGACATCTCGAGGAATTTCCGGCGATCGACACCGGGCTTTCGCGCTCAGAGCGTGAAGCGCTAACGGCCATCGACCAGGGTCACACGACGCCCGTCGCCGCGTTTCTCGAGGTCGCGAAGAAGCAGGAAAGCATTTTTCTTGGCGATGCCGTCTTCTATTGGTATCTGGAACGACTGAGCGGTAACAAGAAAACGGCGCTCGTCACGTGGACGGACGGGTCTCCGGTGGTCGCGCCGACCGCCAAGACCTCGCGGAAGTTCGTGAAGGGAGAGCTGAAGCTCACGACCCTCGGCTACAAAGTCCTCGGCGGCGATACCGATTGGCAAACCGTCAACACTCAAACGCGCTGGCTCGGTGGTGTGGAGATCCGGCCGAACAGCAGGGGATGGCGCTGGGATCCCGAGGGGCGCGCAGTCGTGCGGCAGGGCGACGAAGCTCCACCACAACGCCATTCCAAGCCGCGCAAAGCGAAACCGGTTGAGCGCAAGACCAAGACGAAGCCGGCCAGAATTAAAACGAAAACGCGCAAGCCGTCCCACCCGGCCGCGAAGAAAAGGAAAAAATGACCGACAAGCTTCTCATCGATGGCGACACGCTCTCCATCGATGAAGCCTACGCGGTTGCCGTTGACCGGCTGCGCGTCGATCTCGCACCGAAAGCCCGCGCGCGGATGCTGCTCACGCGCGCCGTCGTCGATGACATCGTACGCCGAGAGGACGCGGTGTACGGAGTCACCACGGGATTCGGCAAGCTGTCCGAGGTTGCAATTCCTCGGGATCGGTTGGCCGAGCTGCAGATAAATCTGGTGAGGAGCCACGCTTCGGGTGTCGGCGATCCGCTCCCGGAGCAGGAAGTGCGCGCGATGATGCTCCTCCGCGCCAACGTGATCGCGAAGGGATACTCGGGCGCGCGCCCGGAACTCGTCGATCTGCTGCTCCAGATGTTGAATGCCGACGTGTATCCGCGAATTCCCGAACAGGGAAGCGTGGGTGCCAGTGGTGACCTCGCTCCGCTCGCCCACCTGGCTCTCGCGCTGATCGGCGAGGGAACCTTGATCAAAGGCGGCCGCGAGGAGCCTGCGGCAAAAATCCTCAAGGAGATCGGGGCCAAGCCCGTTGTGCTCGCTCCGAAAGAGGGAATCACTCTAATCAACGGCACCCAGACCCACACTGCTGTGGCGCTCATTGCTCTGGTTCATGCGCGCGCCCTTTGGCGAACCGCTCACGTCGCCGGCGCGATGTCGCTCGAGGCGTTGCTCGGTACGCCGGTCGCGTTCGACGAGCGCATCCACCTGGCGCGTGGACAGAAAGGTCAGGTCCGCTCGGCGGCACTGCTACGCGATCTGCTCGCCGACAGTCAGCTGCGTGAATCACACCGGCACGGCGATCCGCGCGTTCAGGACCCATACTCGCTTCGATGCATGCCGCAGGTGCACGGACCTGTTCTCGACGCGCTCGATTGGATCGACTCGACTGTGTCGAGAGAGCTCAACGCCGCGACCGACAATCCGCTTGTCTTCGAGAACGGCGAGACATTGAGCGGTGGAAATTTTCACGGGCTCACCGTTGCGATGGCGCTCGACTTCCTCGCGATCGTTCTCACCCACCTCGCCACGATGGCGGAGCGCCGAATCGACAGGCTGGTTCACCCCGACCTGAATCAGGGCCTTCCGCCCTTTCTCTCGCCCGATGCCGGTGTGAACTCCGGCTTCATGATGGCACAGGTTACAGCCGCCGCTCTAGCCAGTGAGTGCAAATTGTTGTCGCACCCGGCGAGTGTGGACACGATTCCGACCGACGGCAGCAAGGAAGATGTGGTTCCCATGGCAATGGGCGCCGCGTGGAAGGCACGACGCGTTCTGCGCAATCTGGAGAACATTCTCGCCATCGAGCTAATGTGTGGAGCGCAGGGAATCGACTTCAGAGCGCCTCTCACACCGGGCCGAGGAGTTCGGACCGCCCATGAGCGTGTGCGCGCGATCGTGCCGCACCTCGAGAACGATCGTGTCTTGAGCGCCGACATCTCGGCTCTAATGACGGCGGTCTCAGAGATGCGTTTCGCCGACATCGGTACACCCACGTGACTGATCTGAAAGTCGGCATCGACCCGAACTCGATCACAGCGGCGAACAAGAGGCGCGATCCGATTCAGGCGCCGCGCGGGCCGAAGATCTCGTGCAAGGGTTGGCACCAGGAAGCGGCGCTCAGATTGCTGATGAACAATCTGGATCCCGAAGTGGCCGAGCGTCCGCAGGATCTTGTCGTGTACGGTGGGACGGGAAAGGCAGCGCGCAACTGGGAGTGCTACGACGCAATCGTGCGAGAGCTAACCAATCTTGGCAACGATGAAACGCTTCTCGTTCAGAGCGGAAAACCTGTAGGCGTCTTCCGCACCCACGCGGGCGCGCCGCGCGTTCTGATCGCCAACAGCAACCTCGTCGGCCGGTGGGCGAACTGGGATCATTTCCGCGAGCTCGAGCGCAAAGGCCTGATGATGTACGGCCAGATGACGGCCGGATCGTGGATCTACATCGGTTCGCAGGGGATCGTTCAGGGTACGTACGAGACGCTTGGCTCAGTCGCGAAGCGCCATTTCGGGGGCACGCTCCGCCGCCGGCTCTTTCTGTCGGCGGGTCTTGGTGGGATGGGCGGCGCGCAGCCGCTCGCGGCGACGATGCAGGACGCAGTCGCGCTCATCATCGAGGTGGACGAAACGCGAATCGACAAGCGCATCGAGACGGGATACCTCGATCGGAAGGCGAAGGATCTCGACGAGGCGCTGGGCATTATCGAGAAGGCGACTCGCGCCGGTGAAGCAATCTCCGTTGGACTGCTCGGAAACGCAGCCGACGTTTTGCCGGAGATCGTGAAGCGCGGAATAAATCCGGACGTGCTGACCGATCAGACGAGCGCGCACGACATGCTGAACGGTTACATACCGGCGGGAATGACGCTCGCTGACGCGCTCAAGCTCCGCAACTCGGATCCCGCCGAATACGTGCGTCGCTCGACGGAATCAGCGGTACGGCACGTGACGGCCATGCTGGCGCTA
>JBBQWD010000061.1:0-8136 GCA_038210945.1 Gemmatimonadales bacterium | reverse complement strand
TACCAAGGAGGAGTGCTTGATCGTTGGTTGTCTGGCACTGAATGCTTCGTTCGAGCCTTTGACGATGGTTCCGTTGCGGCGCGCGCTGAGACTTGTGATCGATGGAAAGGCAGAGATCATCGAGGCCGATGCCGATCGTGTCGTCCGCTCCGAGAGGTTGACGCTCCCGCGTCCGGCGGTTATCCGCCTCATGCGCTTCATCCACGTCCCCCGCCGTTTCCGCCGACAGGTTACGAACACGTTCCTGTTCGCGCGCGACCGCTACCGCTGCCAGTACTGCGGACGCCTGCAGATCGAGCTCAAGCCGCGTGAATCACTGACGCGCGATCACCTCGTCCCGCTTTCCCGCGGCGGCGCCAACGACTGGACTAACGTCGTCACTGCGTGCAGTCCGTGCAACACGAAGAAGGCCAACAATCTGCCGAGCGAGATCGGGATGCACCCGATGCATGCGCCGGTCGAGCCGCACTTCGTGCATCTGAGCTGGGCCGTCCGGAGATTGACCGCGACGCAGGCCAAGTATATCAAGCTCTTCTACGGCGAAGAGACGCTCCATCATCTCGAAGACCTTGAGCAGCGTCACCCGCACGGGCCGCACCACGTGGGGCACAAAGTCAGCTAGCGGCAGTTCTAGAGTCTGAACATCCCCGTTCGTGCCTCGTAGTGCCGCTTCTCCCCTCCAAGCAATCGCACGACCAACGTCCGAACGCCTCGCCCTACCGCCGTTCCGGGATTCTTTTTTCCGCTCACGGCCGGCTTCAGCTCGCCGCGCAGCCACCGCTCCACTTCGTCGAGATCACTTAGCGAGAGAGTCTCTACATCCAGCAGCAGATTGTAGTAGCCTCGCTGCCCCTTCTTTGGAAGCGCGATCGTCGTCTTGTACGGCGCTTCCAACGCGCTCGAAGCATCCTCGAGCGTTTCGAATTCGCCGAGCGACACGGCTTTCTTCTCGACCACGCGCACGACCTGGTATTTCTTGCCGAGGACGTCGTATTTGACGATGACGTCCCACTCGAACGCTGCCTTGAGATCGTCGAACCATCTCCCCCCTACCCACCGTTCGAGACGATAGTGCAGCCGTGCCGGGAAGCCGTTGGCGAGCAAGTCCCGCATCGTGGCATCAGTCAGCAGTCCAGCCGACGCTACGAACGGCGCGTCATCCGCCCAAGCGTTCGCGGGCGGTGGCAGCACCTCCAGGCGCACCTTCTTCTGCGCGCCCAATGTAGAGGCGGAGAGAAGCCCTATTGCGAGCAGCAATCTCGAGTTCAGCATCACTAGAACCGGCGACGCACCCGCAGAAACACATTCGCCGGCTCCTTCGAGCTCGAGACCGCTTTCGCCACGTACACGCCGAAGATTCCGAGGTCGAGCCCGAGCCCGACGTCGGTTCTGAAAGTCCCAAACCGCGGAACGCTGCGACTGGAGTATTGAAGCGTTCCCGTTGGCGGGCCGACGAGCCATCCACGCCCCGCGTCAACGAAAGCCACGGCTGTCGGCTGCACCGTGAAGCCGATGCCGCGGAGCCTGATCGGGCGGGAATTCAAAAAATCGAAAAACGAAGAGTGCAGCTCGTTCCGGTACTCGATCTGCGCGAGCGCGACGCGCTCACACTGGGCGGGATTGCCAGGGGGAGGCGGGCCGGCGTCGCTGCATTGCGATACGTCGACGGTGCCCGGCTGGAATTTTCGGAAGTCGAATCCTGGAATCGTGCCCAGGCCTCCGACCGAGAATCGTCGCTCGAGAGGGAGCTGATCGCCGTGCACCCATCCCCCAAGCACGAGCCTGCCGTTGATCCAGCTATTAGGAGAGAGCCGGTTGTAGCGGCGCAGATCGAGCAGCACTCGGCCGTAGGCCAGCTTGGAAGGCGCGGCAGGACGCGCCATGGGAGAAGTCGGCCCAACGTCGCTGAGTCGTCCAGATCCCCGCTCGTACTCGCCGAGAAAGAGCCAGCCAGTGGACGGATTGACGTCGTCGTTTCGCGTATCGATGTTCGCCCGCGCGACAGCAATGTGAAATCGACCCGCATCTACAACCGGATTCGGACGCCACGCTTTTCCATTCCCGAACACAGAGAAGACACTCCGTGCTCTCACCGAGCCCCAGCGCTCATCGCTCCAATCCACGGAGAAGCTGCTGCGAGGACTCATGTTGAACGTCGCGGTTGCCTTAGCACCGTGACGGTTGAAGTAATCGCGGAAATCACGGTGACCGAAGAACGTCGCGAGCGCCGCGTCGGGATCGGGCAGCTGCCACTGTTCCACCGGAGTCACCACGTCGTACGACGAGATCCCCAGTCCGTATCCTCGGCCACGCCCGACACGCACGTCGGCGGTGATGCGGTGGCCAATGTTCTCGTCGTCCCAGTGAAACGTGTCCGCGCTTCTGATGATGCCGAGGACCGACAAATTGAGCTCGGCGGCGCCGGCGCTGTCGTGAAACGACGGCCCGATGTAGACGGGAAGTCCTTCGGTGCGGTTGTAAGTCTTCGCGGAGCTGATGATCAGTCCGCTGCCGCGGCTCGTCCTCACCCAGAGTCCCAGCCGCTCCGCCGTCGTGTCGGTCGTGACGGTGTCGAGGCTCTGGGCGCGGCCGAGCATGGGGACGCCTAGTAAGGCGAGCGCGCCCAACGCTCGAAGCAATCTGCTGGTAGTTGTCATAGCGCCGTTATACCCTCGTGGCGTTGATTCCGAGCCGTTTCATGCGACGATAAAGATTCGGCCTGTCGGTGTGTAGCTTTCGCGCCGCGTCGGCGACGTTCCCGCCCGCTTCGGCGAGCGCGCGCGCAATGACTGTGCGCTCGAAGCCGTCGAGTCTGTCGGCGAGCGAAGTGGAGCTACTACCAAGCGGCTCCCTCTGTCCGGCGACCGCTTGTTGGGGGCGGTTAGGAGTCGTCGGCGAAGCTTCTTCGTCACGGTCGACGATCAGCACGTCTTCGACTTGCTGTCCGGTGATCTCCGAGTTCGGATGGATGATCGCCAGACGCTCGACGATGTTGGCGAGCTCGCGGACGTTTCCCGGCCACGGGTAGTCGCGCAGCAGCTGCAGCGCGTCGCTCCTCCAGCGCGGCTTTGCCTGTCCGCTGCGTTGCAGAAACAACTCGGAGAAGTGCTCCACCAGCTCCAGAACGTCGTCGCCACGCTCGCGCAGCGGAGGAATCGCCAGCGGAATGACCTTCAGTCGGAAGTACAGATCCTCGCGGAATGTTCCTCCGCGCACAGCGCGCTCGAGGTCGTGGTTCGTTGCTGAAATGATGCGCACGTCGGTGCGGATCACTTTGTTGCCGCCGACGCGCTGAATCTCCTTGGCTTCGATCGCCCGCAACAATTTCGCCTGCGCATCAGGTCCCAGATCTCCGACCTCGTCGAGGAAGAGCGTTCCGTGGTGCGCCAGCTCGAAGCGGCCGATCCGCGTCTGCGTCGCTCCCGTGAATGCGCCGCGCTCGTGGCCGAACATTTCGCTCTCGACCAGGTCGCGCGGAATCGCCGCGCAGTTGACCCTGACGAACGGCTTGTCGCGACGGGCGCTCCCGTCGTGGATGGCGCTCGCAACCAGCTCCTTTCCGGTGCCGGACTCGCCAGTGATCAACACCCGCGCATCCGTCGGCGCGACTCGTGTGATCATCTGCCGCACCAACCCCATTGCTTCACTCTTGCCGACCATCTGTCCGGCGAACCCAAGCTCCGCTCTCAGTGCGCGGGCAACCCGTCGCGTCTGGCGGAGCTCGAGAGCGGAAGCGACAGCCAGCAGCACGCCTTCCGGCGTCAACGGCTTTTCAAGGAAATTGAACGCGCCGAGCTTTGTCGCCTTCACAGCGTCGGCCAGGCCGGCGCGGCCGCTCATCATGATTACAGGCAGGTCGGGTGCGACATCGCGCAGACGTGCGAGGGTAGCCATTCCATCGAGGTCGCCGGGCATCATGAGGTCGACGAGCGCGACATCGGGCTCGCCCTCCTTCACCCGCGCGATTGCCTCGATTCCGCTGGGAGTCTCGGCTACCTCATAACCCTCACCGGTGAGCAGCGCGCCGACCATGCGCCGAATGTTCGGCTCGTCATCGGCGATGAGAACTATCGGCACTTACGTGCTGCGATCCTGCGCGCCTCTTCCCTCGGAGAGCAGCTTGGTCGTGAATCGTTGCCCCTCCGAGATGCGCTCGACTTCGAGGGCGACAGAATCGAGCGCGTGCTCCATCCGCTCGAGGCGCTCGGTGACCTCCGTAGGGAGATGCGGATTTCTCGATTCCGCGTCCATTCTCCGCGAGTAGGCGCGCGCCAACGGAACTCCGATGGCGAGAACTATCGCGCAGAGGAACGCGCCCAACGGAACGACGATTTCTGGTCCCATTTCAGATCTTCCTCGCGGCGTTGCCGCCGTCAGCTGGTATCGTTAGTTGAATCTCGGTCCCTTTTCCCAACGTGCTCGTTGCGTTGACAGTTCCATCGTGCGCCCACACCGCCTGGCGCGCAATGGAGAGCCCCAGTCCAGTTCCACCAGGCTTGTTCGTAACGTACGGCTCCCAGATTCTGTCCAGACTTTCGGGCGCGATTCCTTTTCCGGTGTCGGCGACGGATATGCGCACGGCGGCGCGGCCGCCCATGCTGACCTCGCTTGCTTTGACTCTAATGCGTCCGCCTTTGGTGGACGCATCGACGGCGTTGAGCAGAACGTTGCTCAGGGCCCCCGCCAGCGCGCCGTTGTGTCCATGCACCCTCGGCAGATTCTCGGCTATCTCGAGATCGAGGGCAACGCTTGGCGGCACGCAGCTGCGCGCGGCGTAGCGAACGAGCTCGCTCATGTCGATCTCCGCCGCGGGACCCTCGGGCAGCCTCCCGAACTCCGCAAAGCTCTTGGCCATGCGATCCAGCCGCTCTGATTCGATCTCGATGACATCCACGTCTTCCTGAAGCTGCGGCGGGGCGTGGCCGCGGAGCCGCGCCAGCGCAAAGCGAATTGGCGTCAGCGGATTCTTGATCTCGTGCGCGACTCGGCGCGCGGTCTCTCTGAACGCGTGAAGTCTTTCCGCTTCGATCGCCTGTTGTCGGCCGTGCGCCAGCTCCGACACCATCTCGCGCATGCTGCGCCTGAGCGTCTCGAACTCGGGCGCGCCTTTGACTCTGCTCGTCGTTACTTCGATCGTGCCGACCCCATCGCCGTTCTTTTGCTGTGTCGAGACCACATTGGGTGCCGGGGGTGGCGGGAGCGACTCCCCGTGTCCGATCAGCTCGGTCCAGCGCACCAGCTCGTCGAGCGGACGGCTCAATTGCCGGCTGAGATGCCCGGCGACTCGTGAGGCGGCGCCAGTGAGCACGAGCAGCGCAAGAACGCCCGCTATCGCGATCACTCGCACGGTACGCGCGGCGAGAAAGCTGTAGCGCCGTGCCTGTTCCACCGATGTCCTCAGCTCACGCTCGTGGGCATCGATTGCGCGCCGCTGGGACGCGGTGAGGGGGGCCTGACGGGCCGCCGCGATGGCCTTTTCCCCACTCGCCGCGACGCTGTCCCAGGCGGACCGGCCTGTCACGAAAGGGAGGGCCGTGCTCACCGTTCCGCTCCACAACAGCGTCAGCACCAGGGCCGGCACGATCGCGAACAAAGACAGGATCAGAACCAGGCGTGTGCGGAATCGGAGTTGATTCATGGGCGTTTGTTTATAAATTATACCTGTACGGCGCGACTTCGAGGATCCGGCGACCGGTCAACCAGAGGGTTGACGCGCTCGCATGGACCTGAAGACGCACCGCCTGCGGCGTCCGTCGCAGGAAAGACACGGCGTGCAGCCGTCGCGGCAAAGTCGCAGGTACGCAGCCCCGCACTTGTAAATCCCACAATTCATGAATTCTCGCCCCCACCGGGCTGCGCCAACGAGCGCACCCCACCGGCAAGCGCAAACGAGCGCTCACCGGCAGCAAATCGCCCCAATCCATCGCGGGCCGCAGGCAATGTCACCCGCAAACTTAGGAAACCAGCAGCAGCACCACGCCCCCAACGCAGCACTGCTCATCGACTTCGACAACGTCACGATGGGCATTCGCTCCGAGCTCCAGACGGAGCTGAAGAACCTCCTCTCCTCCGACATCGTAAAGGGCAAAGTCTCCGTACAGCGCGCGTACGCTGATTGGCGCCGCTATCCGCAGTACATCGTCCCCCTCGCGGAATCGTCGATCGACATGATCATGGCGACCGCCTACGGATCGGCGAAGAAGAACGCCACCGACATTCGACTCGCTGTGGATGCAATGGAGCTCGTCTTCACCCGTCCGGAGATCGGCACCTTCATTCTGCTATCGGGCGATTCCGACTTCGCCAGCCTCGTCACCAAGCTGAAGGAATACGGCAAGTACGTCATCGGCGTTGGCATCCGCGAATCGTCGAGCGACCTGCTCGTGATGAACTGCGACGAGTACTACAGCTACAACGCGCTCGCCGGTCTCGTGAAGAGCGGCGAAGAAGAAGTGGTGAAGCGCGACCCATGGGAGCTCGTCACAGAAGCGATCAGCCGCATGAAGCGGAATGGCGACGTGATGCGCGCCGACCGTCTCAAGCAGGTGATGCAGCAGATCGACAGCTCGTTCGACGAGAAGAACCTCGGCATGTCGAAGTTCTCGCGGTTCGTCACTGATGCCGCGCACCGGGGACTGCTGACGCTGACCAAGCTCGAAAACGGACAACTGGAAGTCGGTCCGCCCCACGCGGGCGCAGCGGTGCCGGCGCAGACGGGCACTGAGTCGCACGCACCTCGAATTGCCGCTCCCACCGAAGAAGGTGAAGCTGCCGAACGCCCCCGCCGCGGACGGAGAGGAGGAAGAGGCCGCGATCGTGAGAGAAGCGGCCACCGCGCTGCGCCAGCCGCTGCGGTCGCTCAACCGCTCGCGGAGCCCGAGCAAGCCGCGCCTCGAGAGCAATCTCGCCTTGCTGCTTCAGTGAACGGCGACATCGGGTCCAGCGGGCTGCGACTCACCCGCGAGGAAGCGTTCAGTCTCGTGCTGCGAGCTGTTGGTGATGCAACCGCGCGCGCGAGTCAGGTTCGTTCTGCGGCGCGCAATCTCCTCGGCCGCGACAGTGAGAGCCTAAGCGAAAGAAATTTCCTCCGCATTCTTCAGGACGCTCACCATGACAACATCGTCGACCTCCGCCGTCGTGGCGAAGACTACGATGTAGCACCAGCGACTCCGGCGACGCCTGTTGCCCAGCAACTCGCCGAGGCCGAGCCACCGAAGCTCGCAGCTCCTTCCGCGCCCGCCGCACCGACCGGAATGGGGGCGCGCAGCTCGCCAGCCACTCGCGGTCGTGGACGCGGCCCGATCGGCGCCCGGGTTGGTGTACTCCCGCCGCACCTTCTTTCTATTGGGATGGTCGAGACGTCCCGACCGGCGCCCGAGCCAGTCACGACTGAATCCGTGCCCGATCTTCCGCTCACAGGTGAGGACGCTCTGTCGGATAGCGACGTGAAGCCTCGCACCGCGAGGAAGCGCGCATCTGGCGACCAGACCAAACCGCGGCGGGGCCGGAAAACGGCAGCCGCATCCGACGAGGAAGGCGACAAGCCGGCGCCTCGGCGCAGCGCCCGCAAGAGCCGCGGCAAGACCGTTAGCGATTAGTGGGTCGCGTCCTCCCTCGCGCGTTCTACCAGCGCGAGACCGAAATAGTAGCGCGCGAGATGCTTGGGACCGTCCTCGAATGTGAAACCGAGGACGGGCTCGCGAGCGGAATTATCGTGGAGACCGAAGCCTACCTGGGCGAGCACGATCTCGCCTGCCACGCCGCGGCGGGACGGACGGCACGGACCGAAGCTCTATACGGACCGCCCGGCACGTCGTACGTCTACTTCATTTACGGCATGTACTGGTGCTTCAACGCCGTCACACGCGAAGTGGATTTGCCCAGTGCCGTGCTCGTTCGCGCGCTCGAGCCGCTCGACGGTATCGCACTGATGCACAAGCGCCGTCCCCGCATAAAGAACGATGTCGATCTCACCAACGGCCCCGGCAAGCTCTGCACTGCGCTCGGAATCGACGGATCGCTGAGCGCAAAGAGCCTGCAGCGAAAACCGCTGCGGATTCGCGAAGGCGAGCCGGTACCCGACGACAAAGTTGAAGTCACCGCGCGGATCGGCATCACGAAATGCGCCGATTGGCC
>JBBQWD010000060.1:0-8170 GCA_038210945.1 Gemmatimonadales bacterium | reverse complement strand
ATCCACGTCAATCCCGTCTCCCTCGCCCAGAAGATGACGCTAGTCATCGTCGGATCGGCGCTGGTGTACTTCATCTACCTGTTCGTCGGCGGCGGACTGACCACCGAAGAGAAGAAGCGCGTCGTCATCATCATCCTTCTCTTCATTTTCGCCGCGATCTTCTGGTCGGCGTTCGAGCAGGCGCCCACGTCGCTCAATCTTTTCGCTCGCGATTATACCGACAGAGTCGTGTTCGGCTGGGAAATGCCTACCCTCTGGCTCCAGGCCGCGAACTCGATATTCGTGATTGCACTCGCGCCGGTCTTTGCTGCTATCTGGATCGCGCTGGGCAGACGAGGAAAGGATCCATCGAGCGTCGCGAAGTTCGCCTGGGGATTGTTTTTCGCCGGAGTCGGATTTGTCGTAATGGTGTTCGCCGCGAACATCGTGATCAGGGGCGGCGGCGCGGTTCGCGTGTCACCATGGTGGCTCGTGCTGAGCTACCTGTTCCAGACGGTTGGAGA
This sequence comes from Gemmatimonadales bacterium, assembly GCA_038210945.1. Lineage (GTDB taxonomy): Bacteria > Gemmatimonadota > Gemmatimonadetes > Gemmatimonadales > Gemmatimonadaceae > UBA4720. The sequence goes on along the minus strand of JBBQWD010000060.1, from coordinate 7,667 downwards.
ACTGTCGCTCAGTCCAGTCGGGCTCAGCTCGATGACCAAGCTCGCCCCCTTCAAGTTCAAGGGTCAGATGATGGGCGTCTGGTTCATGGCGGCGGCGTTGGGAAACCTGATCGCTGGTCTCGTCGGCGGTCGCGTCGATCCGGAGAAGCTTCAGGACATGCCGGCGCTCTTCCAGCAGACGTCGATCTTCCTCTTCATCGCCGCGGTGGTTTGCGGCCTGCTGGTGTTCCCCGTCGGAAAGATGATGCGTGGTGTGCCCGCGGGAGATCGGTGAGCTAAGAGTGGAGTAGCTCGAGCTACTCCACTCTCGTCGGGACTATTACGGCCAGTTGAACACGCTCGGCGGAACCGACCGCTCGCGACTGTTGAACACGTCCCCCGGCTCGACCCGGAATATGCGCGTAAAGTCGCGGACCGTCAGTCGAATCTCCAGGTTGTGTTCTCTCTCGCCCCGGACGGGAAACGCAAAATCGGCCCGCAGCGTTCGGCGCGATTGAGGCGGCGAAGCGGCGAGTATGCTGAACCCGACCGACGCGGCGAGCGGAGTATTCACTCCGAACGGAGAATCGCCGGCCCATAACTTCCCTCCCTCCGCAAAACCGGCCACGGCTATGCTCGCGACCTGCTTGTACCGGCCTATCAGGTAACGATCCTCGATGTGACCGATCAGCCTTCGCGCGCCTCCCACCTCGGCACCCTTGAATCCGCGCAAGCCACCATCGCGATCCGAGAACGTGAGCTGAAACGGAATCCTCTGCTTCCAGCCGCCACTCCAGATCAGATCCGTCATCCACGTCTGCCTGTTGAACGGCTTGAGATACAGGGCGGCCCGGCCGTGAGTGAGTATTCCGTCCCATTTGCCGTCCTCGTCGCGCCTGCCTTCCCCCGCAATGTTGAGCGCCGCGAAGGAGATCGGAGTCGCCATGCCGACATAAATGTCGGTGGATCCGAACATGTCTCGCTCCTTCCCGCGGAGAAACCTCGCCCCCTTTCCGATGACAGTCCCTACCTGTATTCCGGTCCTGAGGTCCTGGGCACCCTCGAGTGCGTCGAAACCGATCACGGGCAGGAAGCGGACGTTGCGCACGCCCCACAAGAAGTTGAGCCTGGCCGTCTGGTGCTTCGTGTACCTGTCGAACAGAGCCGTACTGGTGTCCGGTACGAGGGCGCTGTCTGTGACGAGAATCGGCCGGTTGCCGGGATTCTCGTCTTCGAATGAGATCGATCCGCCCACGAGAGCGAGACGCCCAAGTGGAGGACCTATCCGCACAACGCCCCCGATGTCGCTGTACGAGCGTTGGATGCGCAGCGCAGCCGGGTCCGCGTTTGGTCGCTTGAACTGGAAATATCCATTCTGGTGGCCGGCCGTGGTTCGCCACGAAAGCCGCTGCAAGTCGGTCAGGAATGGATGGGCGAGCTCGGTCGTCCAGTCGCTCCCCAGCTCGCGGCGGCCTCCCTCCACTTCGAGCTTGTACGGTCTGCCGAGGAACTGGTAGTCGATGAACTTGCCGGCGTAGATGTCCCGGAAGTTCGCGCCGGCCTTCCAGGAGCCGTCGGCGTGGATCGCGCTGCCGAGGAGATTGTCCTCGCCCAGGCGGAGCGAGTGGAAATGGGGCTTTTTCGCGGTGAGACCGAGCCCGAGGATGATCGATACTTCATCCACGGTTGTGACGCCAAGGATCACTCCACCGGAGCCGTCGGCGTAGGCGAGCACGGTCGCGTCCGCGAAAAATGGCTGAGCGCGCAGAATGCGTTCCGATTCAGCGCGGCGCACCTCTGTACACCGATCACCGACCCGGAGCGCGAGATAGCGCCGAATCACTGGTTCTCTCGTCGTCACGTGCTGCTTCGCCGCGAACCTTCCGGCCCGTTGCCAGATTCTGTCTCCCGTGATGCGGAAGGGCGGGTTCGCATCGATGTCAATGCGACTGACGCGCTCCCCCTTGCAGGTGACGGGTGGGCCGTTCAGACTTTGGGGCTGTGCCGTTGTTGCCGACGCGGCGGCGAACACCAATGCCAACGTACCCTGTCGAAGAGAGATCACTCGTGTCGTCCGCGCGCAAGCCGGTTCCAGCCTGCACAGTTGCTGTTACCGCTAGCATCCGCCAAGAAGGCGATACCAGTCGTGTCCGGCTCACCGCCGCCTACGTAACTGCCCTCGAAAATGCAGGGCTCGTACCACTCATCGTGCCGCCGCTCAAAAGCGACCGCGCTGCCGCCTCGATCCTCGATTCCGTCTCGGGCCTGGTTTTGACCGGCGGTGAAGATGTCGATCCAGCACGTTACGGAGAAGAGCGCCACGAAAAACTACACTCTGTCAACGCCGCGCGCGATGCGACCGAATCCATCCTCGTAGAGGAAGCGAAAGCTCGGGGAATGCCGGTGCTCGCGATTTGCCGCGGGATTCAGATCCTCAACGTGGCGCTCGGCGGAACGCTCGTGCAGGACATCGCATCGCAGTGCGAAACCAATATCTCCCATGACGAGGATGGTCCCCGCGATTCGCGCTCGCACGCGGTCACGATCGAACCCGGCTCCCTCATCGCCCAGGCGGTCGGCATCGAACACCTCACCGTGAATTCGTTCCACCACCAGTCGGTGAAGCGCGTGGCCGACGGGATGCGCGTCACGGCGCGCTCTCCAGATGGGATCATCGAAGGTCTCGAGTCCACGGACCAAGACTGGTGGGTGATGGCAGTGCAGTGGCACCCTGAGGAAATGACCGACTCACCAGAGCCCTGGGATCGAGGTCTGTTCAAGGCGTTCGCGCGGAAGCTCGAAGCGTAGTGGACCAGCCCCGAATCCTTCACGTCGATGCCGGGCGCAGCTGGCGCGGCGGCCAGCGCCAGGTATTTCTGCTGGCCTGTGGGCTGCGAGATCTCGGCTATCGCACACTGATCGTGGCGCCGACCGGATCACCGCTCATCAAGCGGGCAGAGCGCGCGGGACTTCCAACCTACCGATTGACTCTGCGCGGCGAATGGGACATCCGATCAGCCCGTGAGCTGCGCGCGGTTGCCAAAGAGTGGGGCGCAAACGTCGTCCACGCGCATGACGCCAGGTCGCACTCCATCGCCCGCCTTGCTTTGCTCGGCAGGCGAAAAACGCGCCTCGTCGTAACCCGCCGGGTCGCGTTCACGCCGAAGCAGGTACGCCTCAAGTACCGATACGGAATCGACGCGTTCATCGCCATCTCCAACGCGGTGAGGCAGGTGATGGTCAAGGCTGGTGTGCCTGCCGATCGAATCGAAGTCGTCTATTCCGGCCTTCCGGCTCCGCAGGTGAAGCATGTGCGGAACTGGCGCCGCGAGCGCGGTTGGCCCGCTACCACGGTCGTCTGCGGAATCGTCGGCGCGATGACCCAGGAGAAAGGCCTCGATCTTGTCGGTGGCATCGCGCGGCGGTTGCCGGGCGAGGTGTTCAGGCGCACGCGACTCGTGCTGCTTGGCGGGAAGGGTAAAGGCGGTACATCCGTGGCCGGAGTCGAAGGCGTCGACGCGGGATTTGTCGAGGAGATCCACGACGCTGTCGCGGGACTGGACGTGCTGTGGCATCCCGCCAGATCCGAAGGCCTCGGCACATCGGTCATCGACGCGATGGCGCTTGGGATTCCACCCATAGCCTTCGCTGTCGGAGGTCTTCCAGAGGTGATCGAGGACCGTAAGAGCGGATTGCTGGTGCCGGCGGGCGATGTTCAGGCGTTCGCGCGGGCCGCCGCGGAGCTGATTACGAACGAAGCTCTCCGCGCCAGGCTCGGAGAAGGCGCCCGGTTACGGGCCCGGGAATTCGACGCCAAGCGGATGATCGAACGAACTGCTGAGGTGTACCTTAGAGTGACCGCGGGATAGCGGAGAGCGTCGCGGGGTAGCGATTGCTCAACTGGTCCTTCTATCTTGCCTAAGCAGCGGCTTTCCGCGCTGCCTCCATCTCAGCGGATAACACCTTGATCTATATCTGTATTCCGACCTATAACGAGGGCCCTACCGTTGGTGTGCTCCTTTGGCGCATCCGGCGTGTTTTTCAGGACTACTCGCGCGAATACGAGATCGTCGTGTACGACGACGGAAGCACCGACGGCACGCGCGCGATTCTCGCGCCCTATGCCGACGTAATCCCGCTCACGATTCTGCGCGGCGAGCAGCGGCAGGGGTTTGGATTCGCGCTCGATAAGCTCACGCGCGAGGTCTCGCGCCGCACGCGATATGCTCGTCGTGATGCCATGATCCTCATGCAGGCCGATTTCACCGATCAGCCCGAGCACATTCCGGAGCTGGTCAAACGCTTCGAGGGTGGCGCGGACATCGTGGCGGCCAAGCAGGAAATGACGGAGGCTCCCGCCGCGGTGCGGAGACTTCGCCTCCTGGCGGACTGGATCCAGCGCGCAGGCCTTCCAACTACGGGCACCGCCGATCCGTTCACAACATACCGTCTCTATCGCATCTCTGTGCTGAGGGAGCTGTTGAAGGCGATTGGCGACAACCCGGTCGTCAGCAGCACTGGCTGGGCGGCCAACATGGAGCTGCTGCTCAAGGCGCGCCGGTTCGCACGCCGCCTGGAGACCGTTGATCTGGCGCCGCGCTACGATGTGCGTACGCGCGAATCGAGAGTGCGGCCGGTTGCCGACGCGCTCAATCTTTTCCGTTTCGCCCGCAAGGCGCGTCTGCTGGCAACTCCCGCCGGAGGACCGGCGTGAGGCACTCCCTTATTTCCAGCGTCGCGCTCGTTGCCGCGACTGCGACCATCTCGTGGGCGCAGCCGACCGGTACGCCTCCGACAACGGCAGCACCGACCCTCGTCGCACCATCGACGATCAAGCGCGCAAAGGTTCCTTTCGGACCCGGCGAGCGGATGGAGTACGACGTCAAGTTCGGCGCGCTTAGAGTGGGAAATGCGCACATGGAGGTCGTTGCGCTCGACAACCTGCGCGGCCGGCCGGTGTGGCACACCGCGTTCTGGGTGCAAGGCGGCAATTTCCTGTATCGCGTGAACGATGTGTACGAGAGCTGGATGGACGCCGAGACTCTTTCGTCGCTGCGATTCGTCCAGGAGCTCGAGGAAGGAGGAAAGGACATCGAGCGCAGGTTCGAGATCTATCCCGAGCGCGCCGTGTTCATTCAGACGTCCAAGAAACCACCAAAGGAAGAGAAGTCCGTCAATCAGCCTCTCGACGATGGCTCTTTCCTCTACTTCATTCGGACGATTCCACTCGAAGTTGGCCAGACCTACGATTTCAATCGCTATTTCCGGCCGGACCGCAATCCGGTACGTATTCGCGTGCTCCGCAAGGAGCGGGTAAGGGTTCCCGCTGGGACGTTCGACGCGATCGTGATCCAACCGGTGATCAAGACGAAGGGAATCTTCTCCGAGAATGGACACGCGGAGATCTGGCTCACGGATGACGAGCGCCACGTCATGGTTCAGCTCAAGTCGAAGCTCTCCTTCGGCTCGCTCAATCTCTATCTCAAGTCCTACCTCCCATCGCCGAGTCAGTAGGCGGTAATCGCGGCCCGCGGTCACGTTCCTCCGGGCCGAAGCGGTCCGGAGCGAAGTCGAAGACCGTCCCCTCGACGCCGATCGCGGAAGCCGATTTATCAAAGGTTCGCACAGTTCCGATCGAGCGCCGGCCGAACAAGGTGGCCGCTGCCGAATTCGCTTCACCGCCGGGCAAGGATCGCAGCTTCTCGGCGTTTCTCGAGTCGCTCCCTGACGTCCTGGTAGCGCGTGATTTTCTGCGCGTCGTGAGCGCGATCGCATCCGCCAAGAAAAACGGACGCGCGGTCGTCGTGATGCTCGGCGGCCACATCGTGAAGACTGGACTCGCGCCCCTTCTGATCGACCTCATGAATCGCGGAGTGATCACCCATCTCGCGATGAACGGCTCCGCCGCGATCCATGATTACGAGATCGCGCGCTTCGGCGCGACGTCAGAGGACGTCGCGCGGGGACTCGTCGACGGCACGTTTGGGATGGCCGAGGAAACCGGCCGCGGAATGAATGAGGCCTTCACGAGCGGGATGAAGAACGGCTGGGGAATGGGTGAAGCTCTGGCGCGCTCTCTCGAGGGCGATTCACTCTCGAATCCCGAGCTATCCGTGCTCTTGTCGGCCCAGCGACTCGGAATTCCCTGCACCGTCCACGCGGCCCTCGGCGCCGAAATCATTCACCAGCACCCCGCGGCCGACGGCGCCGCAATCGGAGACACGAGCCACCGCGATTTCCGGCGGCTCGCAGCGTCACTCCCTGCCCTTCACGACGGGGGAGTCGTCCTCAACCTCGGCAGCGCTGTGATCATGCCGGAGGTGTTCCTCAAGGCGCTCACGATCGCGCGCAATCTCGGGAATGGAAAGCCGACGGGCTTCACGACGTGCGATCTCGACATGCAGCGCCACTACCGCCCGCGCGTGAACGTCGTGCAGCGGCCGACGCAAGGAAGCGGGAAAGGCTATGAGATAACTGGCCACCATGAGATCATGGTGCCGCTTTTGGTCTGGGGGGTTGTCGAGGCGATTGAACGGAACGCGTGAACTGTAACTGAGAACTGCGCTGCGCAGTTCTCAGTTTTCTTAATACCGCGTGAGCCTGGTCCCAGCGAATTTCTCACGAAGTCGCGCGGCCGTACCCGGGCTAAGAACCCTGATCCCGAAGTAAAGCAGACCGCCGACGATGACCACCTTGAGCGCCAAGGCGACGATGAAGAACGTGAGACCAATGATTCCGCCGAATAGCTTGAACACCAGGCCGACGGCAAAGAGGCCGAGCATGGCGAATAGGCCGATCATGAAAATGGCGCGTAACATGAAGTTCTCCGAAACGGTGACTGTAATCCCTACGATACACCGCGCCGTCCGGTTTCACGAGAGGGAATGCGAGGCGCAGACAACCTGAGCGGCGAGGTAATCGTAGTTGGGGCAGGCTTGATCGGCCTTACTACGGCTGTAGCGCTCGCGGAGCGCGGCATCTCCGTCACTCTCATCGGTGAGCACAGACCTGGCGAAGCCTCGCCGGTCGCGGCGGGAATGCTCGCACCGTCGGTCGAACGAGCCGCCGGGCCCGCACACGATTTCGGCGTCGCGGCGCGCGACCGCTACCCGTCCTACGTGGAGTTTCTGGCCGATCGCACCGGCATACGAGTTCCACTCAACCGACTCGGGATCCTTCAGGTCGCCCTAAGCGTGAAAGGCATCAAGGGCCTGAAGAAATCCGCGCTTGGCAGCAGTCGTTGGCTCGACGCAGAGGAGCTCGCCGAGCTCGAGCCCGCGCTCTCGCATGGTTTGGGTGCGGTCCTCAATCCGGATGACGGCGCGGTCGACAACGTTGTTCTTTTCGACGCGCTGCAGCGATTGGCTTCCGCGAGTGATCGGATAACGAGCGTGCAGGAGTTTGTTACCGCGATCGGCGCCGACGACGGTTCCGCTACTGTCAAGACCCCATCCAGCGCGAGCTACAGCGCTGGCCGCGTCGTCCTCGCCGCCGGCGCCTGGGCGGGGCAAATCTCCGGCGCGGGATTCGCTCGCGCTGTTGCCCCGGCTCGCGGGCAGCTCGTATCATATTGGAGCACTCCACTCCGGCACGTCGCCTACGGCCCGCGTGGATACGTCGTGCCGCGCCGAGATCACACGATCGGCGGCAGCACGATGGAAAACGTCGGATTCGACGCGACCACCACG
>JBBQWD010000059.1:0-8183 GCA_038210945.1 Gemmatimonadales bacterium | reverse complement strand
GCCGGGAACGGGAATCAGCGTCATCGCGAACCAGTACCCGAAGAGGAGGGCCGCGATGATGATGATTTGCTGCCTGAGCGTCGTCTTCAGCGTCAGGAGCCCGGCACAGATGTACACGATCGCGATGCGCGGCAGCACTCCCAGTATTCGGACGTGCTCGATCCGCCAGATGATGCGGTCCCAGGCAGTCGCATTCGGAAGCGCGTCGATGTGTCCCCACTGGTAGAACGGGAACATCGCCATCGCGAATCCAAGGAGGTAGATGATGATTCCGCGGCGAAGGATCTGCTTCACTATCGCGGAGTCACCGTCGCCCCGCGCGCGGCGCGCGGAAAGCGAGAGATGGGTCGTTATCCCGACGATGAACAGGAAGAACGGAAATATCAGGTCGGTCGGCGTCCACCCGTGCCATTCGGCGTGCTCGAGCGGCGGAAAGATCGCGCTCCAGGTGCCGGGATCGTTGACGAGCAGCATTCCCGCGACGGTGAGGCCGCGGAAGACGTCGAGCGAGACCAGACGCTCCCGAGTGGTCGTGTTCTGGATTGTCGTCACACCCTATATACGCGCGGCAATCGCTGGCGTTACGTCGAAGCCTAGAACGCCGGCCTGAGCGGTGGCGACCAATCGGACAGCCGACCATCACCGGCAAACGTCAGTTGGCGCAGCCGACCCGTACGCTCGTCGAGGATCCAGATGCTGCGCGGGTCGCCGATCGCGCCCAGCCTGCGCGTGATCGCCAAGTGCCGGCCATCCGGCGCCCACGACGGATCTTCGTTCTCGCCTTCGTTGGTGAGCTGCTTCATCACCCGGTCTTTCACGCCAATCACCCAGACCTGGAAGTCGCCGTTCTGCTGCTGGTACGCGATCTCCTGCCCATTGGGGGACCAGTCCGCGCCGGTTCGGTAGCTGCGTTTTCCGGGCTCCACCGGCGTGAGCAGTCTCAGGCCGGTGCCGTCGACGTTCATGGTGTAGAGCTGCGGCGTGAGCGGGCGCGGCGACATGAACACAATCTGCCTTCCGTCGGGGCTGAAGCTCGGCGAGGTGGTTTCGAATCCGGTTCGTCCCACGAACGGCCTCGGCAGCGAATCGTCTCCCGCGGCGCTCGCCAGCATCAACTCTGCCGGAGCGTCAACGCCCATCGCCCACACGATGCTCTTTCCATCCTTGGTGTAGACGGGAGTGATGTTGAATCCTCGCTTCGAAGCAGCGAGCAGCCGCGGCCGCCCCGTGCGCAAGTCGAACTGCGCGATGCGCGTTCCCCGGTCGTCAGCATCGGCATAGACGATGTACCGGCTCGATGGATGCCACGACGGAGAGAGAGCCGCACCGACCGTCGGAAGGATGCGCTCGTTCGCGCCATCGCTGTCGACGATCTTGAGCTTCTGTCCATCGATGTACGCGATTTTCGTCGCCGCAATGCCGCGCGTGCCGGTGAGCCAGCGCTCGACTTCGTCGCTCACTCCATGGATCGCGAATCGCAGCTCGCGCCCCACGGAATCCCGCCGAATGGAATCCCTGGCCGCGAGTCGCGTATACACTGAATCGAAGTGGAGCGTATCCTGAGCCGAGGCGGCACGCAGCAAGGCATCGCGGCGGTCCAGCGCCGCGACGAGCGAATCCCGCTTGGCCACCGCGAGCCGCTGGGCGACTCGCTGGCCGGGATGCTTGAGCGGCACGGGACGCGCCCCTTCGCGAGCGAGACTGTCTCTTGCCGCGGAATCCAGCGTAAGTGCCCGGTTGGTGGCCCGCGCTCTAGCACCGAGAACAGTGGACAGCGAATCCCGAATCGCCGACGCCCTGTTGGCGGGAACCCTGGGCAGCCTGAAGTTGGCCTGTTGCCGCAGCTTCTCCTTCATGTCGTAGACTTCGACGTGTAGCCCCGTTGCGGTCGGCATCGCACGCACCACGTAGCTCGCGCGCGTCTGTGCCAGCGGACCGAAGTTGATGCTCCTCGCGCCGGGCTGCCAAACGTCCGCCATGGTAATGCTGTCGAGAACCAGCGGCTGAACCCTGTCGCCGTAGTCGAAGTCGCGCTGGATTATCGTCCGCGTCGAATCGCCCTCGGTCATGTCGACCTGAAGCACGACTACCGCCACCGGAACGTCGACCGGCTTTGGGGGGGCGGGCCGGGTCGGTGTCGGTTTGCGATTTTGGGCTTGCGTGGCCGGAGCCAGCGTGAGCAGCGCTGTAGCTGCGGCAAGGAATGTCAGACTACGGGTTGTCATCAACGATTCAATTTACACGGTCCTGCAATTCATACACGGTTTTCCTGCGGCGGTTCGGCCGCGAGGCTGCTCACTTTGAGGACGATCCAGAGGGACAACCTGTCGCGGAAACGGCAAAGCCGCGGAGGAGAATCCCCCGCGGCTTTGGTCAGACCGGATTGCTCACTACTTCTGCAGATGGAACTGAAACGGCATCTGCACGAGCTGGGCAACCTTCTTACCCCCGATCTGCGCCGCCGAGAATCTCATACGGGGGAGCGCATCCTTCACGGCGGCGGTAAACGCCGGGTTGCTTGAATCAAGGATCTTGAGCGAGCCGCCTTCGTAGCGGCCGTTCTCACCGACGACGAACTGGGCGAGAACTCGGCCCTCTACGCCCGACTCGCGGAGCGACGATGGATATTCCGGCGCGTCGCCACCGATCTTCGCGACCGGCTTCTCCACCTGGAACTCCATGTACGGGCCTTCGTGGCCACCAGCTTCCTTGCCGGTGTCGCCTTCCTTGCCGGTGCCTCCCTTCACGCCCTTGGCTGACCCGCCAGCGACGCCCTTGCCGGTGAAGTCGTTCTCATTCGTGACCGCCTTCGACAGATCGATCGTCGGCAGGTGGGTCGGAATGTTGACCGCGGGCGGCAGAACCTTGAACCCCTTAGGCGGGGCCGGAGCGACTTCCTTGAACACCGGCACGCTCACGACCTTTGGAGGGGTCGGCTCCTTCTTCTTGGGCTTCGGAGGCTCGGGCTTCTTAACTTCCTCCTTCTTGGGGGGAGGCGGTGGCTCCTTCACCGACACAAAGTTCACCTTTGTATCCCTCTTTTCCTTCATTTTCGTCCCCGCGCGGGCGGTGGCGAAAACGGCCAGGAAGACGATGAGCGAATGCAATATTATGCTAAAGATGGTCCCGCCTGCTGACCGTCCTTTCTTGTCTGATTTCTTGGATTCGAGTAACCGCATTTGATTGCTCCCCTTGTTGAATTACGCACCTCCCTATAGAGCAAACGCTTGGCCAAGACGGGTCATTTTCTGGGATAAAAAATCACCCCATTTTGGCACGAAAAATCGATATGGCTGAGCTTGAGCGAGGGCGGGAGCTGAACAGCCCGCTCTGCACCCGTAAATGCTGAAGGGGCACGGATTTATCCGTGCCCCTTCTTTGCCAAGTCTGGCCGAAAAATCAGCGACTATCTCTTGGTCGCGGGCTTCGTGAGTGTCGCCTTTTTTGGAGCAGTTTTGGCGGGGGTTGGAACGACCGCGGGGGCCGGCTTTGCATTGCCTCTGCGCGTAAGAATTCCGCACACCGATTCGAAGGCGTTCAGCCCTGCCGTGCCCGGTTTCGGCCGGTCCCAAACCATGTGCGCCTGGTCGCGCGGGTCGACCTCTCCTTCGTCCCGCACGAGGATGTTGTTGCCGGCGTAAACGGTGCTGCGCACCCTTTTCAACCGCACCGGCGAGCAGCGCACATACGCCCGCTCGACGAGCCTGGTGTACGCCTTCTTGTTCTCGAGAATCCTCGGCCGCGTGTAGTCCCAGCTGGTCACCGTGCTCCACGTCCCGGGCGACTGCAGGGCGACACTGGACGTGTCGAAGACCACCGTGAGGTCGGAATCCTTATACACCTGACGCCACGGCGCCTGGGCAGCGGCCACGCACGGGACAGCGCAGGCAACAAAAAAAACAAATCGACTCACCGAACGAATCATGAAATCTCCTGGGCCCGGCGGCGCGGCTCACGCCGGTTGAATCGGCATGACGGCGGCGTGGGTAATTTTCCTGTAGCTTTGGATAATAAACGCGGTATGGTCGGTATCGCCACTCTACCCCCGCGGCGAAGCCCAGGTCCACCAACGATTCGGATGCACTGCGCCCTAGACCGCCTCCTGCTGGACTAGCACGTGCGAATCAGCCTCCGCCGAAATCTCCCGCAATTCTTTGCCACTCATCGTCCGAACGATCGTAAGAATTACGGCTAGAAGAGGCACCGCCACCAATAGGCCGAGGAACCCGAACAGAACCGACATCAATGCCTGGATCCCAAGCGTCATCGCCGGAGGCAAGTCGACTCCCCGCTTCATCAGGACCGGCACGAGGAGGTGGTTTTCGACGAACTGAATCAGGATGTATCCCACGGCCACCAGCAGCGCCTTGTGTGGCGAGTCGATGAACGCCATCGCTATCGCCGGAATCGCCGCGAAGATCGAACCGACGATGGGAATGAACTTGGATACTCCGGCGAGAATACCGAGCGGGAGCGCCGCTTTGACGTGAAGCATGAACAGGAAGACGGTCGTAACCGCTCCGATCACGACCATGGCGATCAGCTGAGTGACCAGCCACCTCCTGAGCGTCGTCGCGAGGCGCGTTAGCGTCAACGCGGCACGATCCCGCTCGCGCGAGGGCACGAGCTGGAGGATTCCGCCGCGATAGAGTGGCGGATCGAGCCCAATGTACGCGGCGATGAACAGCACGAGCAGGAATGCGCCGGTTATCGCAAACGTCGAGGTAAGGACTCGCAGGAACGAGTGCTGGGCGCCGCTGAATTGCTTCGCTATCTCGCGACGCAGGTCTCCGCCCCGAGCCACCGTGTCGGCGTGCGTAGTAGTCGTTCGAACTATTATCCCGGAAGCCGCGACGGCAGTATCACTCCGCGTCGAATCCTTTGCCACGGGTTCGGCGGTGCTCGACTCGTTGAAAAGAATGCCAAGCACTCCGTTGGCGCGGTGCCCAAGCCAGGCGTCGATCTTGTCCATCGCTTCGGGAAGCCGTTGCTGCAGCTCCTGCGATTGGGAGCGAAGGATCGGCGCCATCCCCACCCCCCCTCCAACGAGGAGGCCGAGGAAAACGGTGAGGATGATCGCGACGCCGACCCCGCGTGGGATTCTTCGCGCCTCGAGCCAGTCCGCACCCTGGGCGATCGGGAGCCCGAACATAACGCCGAGGAAGAACAGGAAGACCACCGGGTGGGCGACCCACAACAGCCGGATGCCGATGTAGAACCCGAATATGATGGAAAGAATGCGGACTACATCTCGGGTGGGCAGGGTCACCGGTTGGCGCACACTCATGTTTGAATCCTAAGCCAGACTTGTGCCCCGCGCGCGTTTGCCTTTCTTTGTCTTGAGAGCCTGGTTCCAACGGAGAGGGAATGTCTGCCACACGAGATGGACCGATCGCGATTTATTACGAGCACCCTGACTGGTTCCGGCCGCTGTTCGCGGAGCTGGAGCGACGTGAGATTCCCTACGCCCGGCTCGATGCGACGGCACACTCCTACGACCCCTCCGAAACCGACTCGCCGTATTCGCTCGTGTTCAACCGTGCGAGCCCATCTGCGTATCTCCGCGGACACCAGCAGGTAACCTTTCACACGTTGAGCTGGCTGCGTCACCTCGAGCGGATCAGAGTCCCTCTGGTGAACGGTCCCGCGTCGTACCAGATGGAAATTTCAAAAGCCCTGCAGCTCGACGCGCTGCAGCAGCTCGGCCTACCCTACCCGCGTGCCCGCGTGATCAACAACGCCGCGCTCGCTCCCGAGGCCGCGCGCGATTTGCGATTCCCCGTCGTGGTGAAGGCGAACATTGGCGGAAGCGGCGCCGGCATCACGCGCTTCGACAACGCCAAGTCGCTTGCCGCCGCCGCCAGCGTTGGACTGATCGATCTCGGGGTGGATCACGTCGCGCTGGTTCAGGAGCTCGCGCCGCTGAGGGACGGGCACATCACGCGCGTCGAAGTCCTCGATGGAAATTTTCTCTACGCAATCAACGTCTACCCGGCCGAGAATTCCTTCAACCTCTGCCCAGCCGATGTCTGCCAGACCACGGACGGCCAGCAGCTCACTCGGAGCGCGTGCGCGGTCGATGCGCCCAAGAACGGAATGCGCGTCGAACCATACAGCCCGCCACCGGTAATCATCCGACAGGTCGAGCAGATCGCGAGGCACGTCGAGCTCGACGTCGGTGGAATCGAGTATCTCGTCGACGATCGGGACGGACAGCACTACTTTTACGACATCAACGCGCTTTCCAACTTCGTCGCCGATCCCGTGAACGTGGTGGGGTTCGATCCATTCGAGCGACTCGTGGAGTATCTGGTTGAGAGAACGAGAGTGCTCTCTCCCGCTGGGTTCGGCCGATGAGATACGGCTATTGGCTGCCTGTCTTTGGCGGGTGGCTGCGCAACGTTCCCGACGAGGGGATGAGCGCGACCTGGGACTACGTGAAGCGCCTGGCGCAGCGAAGCGAGCAGATCGGATACGACATCACGCTCATCGCCGAGCTGTTCATGAACGACATCAAGGGAATCGACGCCGACTCACTGGAGGCGTGGTCCACCGCGGCGGCGCTGGCGGCCGTCACGGAAAAGCTCGAGCTGATGGTCGCGGTGCGGCCGACTTTTCACGAGCCGGCAATCTTTGCGAAGCAGGCGGCTAACATCGACCACATCTCTGGTGGCCGTCTGTCGCTCAACGTCGTGTCGTCGTGGTGGAAGGACGAAGCGAGACGCTACGGCATCCACTTCGAGGAGCACGACGACCGGTACGCGCGCACGGACGAGTGGCTCCGGATCGTCGACGGAGCGTGGAAGGAACCGCGCTTCAGTCACGCCGGAAATCACTACAAGGTCGAGGAGACCATTCTCGAGCCCAAGCCGACGCGGCGACCACGGCCGACCATCTACGCGGGCGGTGAGAGTCCGGCCGCGAAGGAGCTGATCTCGCGCGCGTGCGATGCGTACGTGATGCACGGCGATCCACCCGAACGGATCGGACCCAAGGTCGCCGACATGCGCGGCCGCCGCGAAAAGCTGCAGCTCGGTCCGATGCAGTTCGGCATGGCCGCGTATGCGATCGTGCGCGAGACCGAGGCCGAGGCGCGGGGCGAGCTGGCGCGCATCACCAACGTCCAGGATGGCTCACCGGGATACCAGAATTACCAGGATTGGATCTCCCACACTGCTCTCGAGCAGCAGGTCACCCTGGAGGATTATTCCGTCTCCAACCGTGGCTTGAGAGCCGCATTGGTCGGAACACCGGAGCAGGTGGCCGACCGAATACGGGAGCTTGAATCGGTTGGTGTCGATCTGCTGCTGCTGCAGTTCAGCCCGCAGCTGGAGGAGATGGACCGCTTTGCTGAGTTGGTGATGCCGCTGGTCGAGGGAGTCGCGGTAGCCGGCTAGCTGAAAGCTAGGCGAACAGCTTGTTCTGCCTGGTCCTGATCGTCCGGTAGCACTCGCACGACACCTTCTCCAGTCCGGGACGGTTCACGACGGTGATGTTCCCCCGCCGATGTGTGATGAGACCGGCTTTCTCGAGAAGCCCTATCGCGACCGTCACGCCTGGCCGCCTCACTCCGAGCATCATCGCCAGAAATTCCTGGGTAAGATCGAACCGGTCGCGACCGACGCGATCCTGCGACATGAGCAGCCAGCGCGCGCACCGCTGCTCGATGACGTGAAGCCGGTTGCACGCCGCCGACTGGGACACGGTTTCGAACACGAATTGGCTGTAGCGGTGAAGCAGGCTATAGAGGACGGGGCATACCGCCATCAGCTGCCTGAAATCCTCGGCCCTGACCCTGCGCGATTCACCGGTGATCTGGCCAACCGCGGTCAACCGCGAGGAGGGAAGGCCGTGAAAGATCGCGATGCCCACAAATCCGTCGTTCCCGACTGTCATCGCTTCGACCGAGTCGCCGTTGTCGAGCTTGGTGACGAGTGAAATCACACAATCATCGGGGAAATGCGCGAACCGAATGGGCTGTTCCCGCTCGAAAATGTTTTCCTTGGACTGGACCGACACTAATTCCGCCCGCTCGAGCACGGTCTCGCGCTCATTCGGAGGAAGGAGGCTAAGGATTCTGTTTCGGATTACGGTTCCGATGGGCCAAGTCCTCGATTTCTGGAGCGCAAGCCGCGGATCTTCGCGCGCGTCTAAGTTTGCTCGCCTATTTGGCAAATAGCGAC
>JBBQWD010000058.1:0-8186 GCA_038210945.1 Gemmatimonadales bacterium | reverse complement strand
CTCAAAACCTCGCGTACTGCTGGGCTCGGGCTAAAAATCCACGCTGATGAGCTTAAGACCTGCGGCGGCGCCGAGTTGGCGGCCTCGCTCGAAGCCGTGAGCGCGGATCATCTCGCCGCCATCTCGGAGAAGGGAATCGCGGCTCTCGCCAAGTCCTCCACGGTCGCGACACTTCTTCCGGGGACCATGCTCTTCCTCGGAAAAGCGAAGCAGGCCCCCGCGCGCGCTCTCATAGACGCCGGCGGGGCAGTGGCACTCGCCACCGATTTCAATCCCGGAACCTCCCCAACCGTTAACTTTCCCCTCATGCTCACGCTCGGTGTGAGCCAGCTGAGAATGTCGCTTGCTGAGGCCCTCACCGCCGCGACGGTGAACGGCGCAGCGGCTCTCGGGCTCGCGGGCGACACCGGGCAGATCGCGCCCGGGTTCGCCGCCGATCTGGCGCTGTTCGCCATAGACGACGTCAGGGAGTTGCCATACTGGTACGGCGCCCGTCTTTGTGTCGGGACGTGGAAGGCCGGAGCGCCTTGTCACCCCTATGAAACTGGAAGTAAGTTGAACGGTCGTTTCCCGGAGATTTTGCTTCCCGGGTAAGTCACTTGCCCGCCTTAATGTCCAACGTCGAAAAGCTCAAAAAAAAAGCTGCCGAGTTCGAGCAGAAGAAGCAGTTCGACCGGGCTCTCGAGGTCTATCTTCAGATCATCGGTCAGACAGAGGGCCAGGAGGACGGTGACGTCACGGTCTACAACCGCGTCGGCGACCTCTACCTGCGGCTGAACAAAACCGACCAGGCCGTCAACTACTACGAGCAAGCCGTCGACCTCTACACGGAGGGCGGCTACCTGAACAACGCGATTGCGCTCTGCAACAAGATCCTCCGCCACGCGCCGTCCAGGCACCAGATCTACTACAAGCTCGGTAAGATCTCGGCCAAGAAGGGCTTCAACAGCGACGCCAAGAAGAATTTCCTTGAGTACGCCGACCGGATGCACCGCGCCGGACGCGATACGGACGCGTTCAAGGCGCTCCAGGAGTTCGCCGATCTCTGTCCTGGCCAGGACGACATCCGGCTGATGCTCGCCGATCAGCTCGCGCGCGCTGGGAAAACGTCAGAGGCGATAGAGCAGCTCCAGATCCTGCACGAATCGCTCGACGCCGAAGGCCGTTCATCGGAGGCGGAAGCGACCGTCCAGCGGATACACACGCTCGATCCGAACGTTGAGCCGCGTCGCTCGAAAGAGCCTCGTCAGAAGGACGCTGGCGGTCTGGTGTTCCTCGACCTCGGAGGCTCGCCAGCCAAGCCGCGGCCGAAGATGCCCGGCTTCGAGCGAACGTCGCTCGCGCCCGAGCCACCGCGACCGCGCACGCCTACGCACGTTCAGCCGCTGCCCGAATTCGAGCAGCTCCCCGACGATCTCGAGGCGATGGATCCGATCGCTCCGGTCGAGGGTCTGGAGCTTCAGCAGGAGGCTGAGTCGACTGAGCAAATCGAGCCCGCCTTCGATCTGAGCCTCAGCGAAGCAGATGTCTCGCCGCTCGAAGGTCTGGAGTCCGCCGCCGATCCGATCCAGTTCGCGATCGATCCGGAAGCCAGCCCCATGACGCCAACAGATCCACTGCAGGGATTGGTTGGCGTAGGCGGCGCCGAAACGGGTGAGCCTGGGCTGGGAGAGCCGCTGGCGAATGAGGATCCGCTGGCGGGATTGAGCATCCTCGAAGACGACCGATTCCTCACGAACGACGACGGCCCGCTCTCCAAGCCCGCGACCGCTAAGAGTGCGAAGCATCCTCCCGTGCACGACATGCCCGACATCGAGCCGCTCGATCTGGACGTAGAAAAACTGGCGGCCGCGGCAGCACAACAGCCCGAGCCCGAGCCCGAGGAAGAACCAGAGCCCGAGGAAGAGCCTGCTCCGCCACCCCGCAAAGTCGCGCACAAGACTCCGCCCAGGAGAGTGGAAAAACACGGGGAGGAGGAAGTAGAGGAGGAGGAGGAGGAACAAGAGGAAGAGAAACCAGCGCCACGCGCCGAGCCGCCCAAGCCTAGCAAACCGAAGCTCGTAGAGCCGCTGCGCATGACTCGGCCGAAGTTGAAGCCCAAGGCGAAGGAGTCGGAGCCCGAGCCAGAGCGAGAGCCAGCGGCTCCCGCAGAGCGCCGGCCGATCAACCCATTTCAGCGCACTGCCAAGGGCAAGACCGCGTCGCCGAAATCCGCGCCTCGTATCGCCACACCGCCGACGGAAGTGCCGCGCGCCGCCACGCCGAAGGAGAATACTCCGCATCGGGGCGACGACAATTTCGTCGACCTTGCAGACTGGCTCCGCGAAGAATCGGGACCGCGTTCCTACAGGATGGTCGCCGAGGAAGATGCGAATCGTGAGGAGGGCGAAGAGGCCGACTTCACCGACATGCTGGAGAAGTTCAAGGCCGGCGTCGCCGCAAACGTCGACGACGAAGACTTCGACAGTCACTACGACCTCGGCGTTGCATATCGCGAGATGGGGTTGATCGACGAAGCCATCTTCGAGTTTCAGAAAGCTCTTCGCGGAGCGACGCAGCGCATTCGCGCTTACGAAGCGCTCGGCCAGTGCTTCATCGATCGCGCTGAGCACGACGTGGCGATCACGGTGCTCGGACGCGCTCTGCGCGAGCCCGGCATGGAGGACGAGGATCTCATCGGTGTTCTTTACCTGTTGGGTTTCGCCTCTGAGGGGAGCAGGAAGCCGCGCGATGCCGCCGCATATTATCAGCGAGTGTTCGCGATCGACATCGACTTCCGCGACGTGAGCAAGCGTCTCAAGCAGATGGCGAAGGCCGCTTCGAAGTGAGATCGGCTCTACCCGAAGACAGTCAGAGCGTGGACGTCGCAATGCCACCGGGAGCATCGCTCCAGTCCATCCAACTCCCGGTTCGCGACAAGCTCGACGACGTGTCGCGAGCAATGGGCGCCATTGTCGCGAGCGATCTGCCGCTCGTCGGGCAAGTGAGCGCGCACCTTCTCGCGATGCGCGGCAAACTTTTCCGCCCGACACTTCTGCTGCTCTCGAGCGAGGTGGAGGGAACGGCGAAAAAACAGGCCGTGACTCTCGCCGCTGCGCTCGAGCTGATTCATCTCGCGACACTCGTGCACGACGACGCCGTCGATCATTCGGCACTGCGTCGCGGAATGCCGACAGTCAACGCGCTGTTCAGCCACCAGATCTCCGTCATCATGGGAGATTTCCTGTACTCCACCGCGCTGACGCACATCGTAAAGCTGGGCGATCTCGAGGCGCTGCAGGCTCTCACGCGGGCGTCGACCGAGATGACGCTGGGTGAGATGCGTCAATTGTCGGTCGTTCATCCCCTGAAATTCACCGAGCGCGAATACTACGCGTTGATTCGCTCGAAGACTGCTTCGCTAATGCGCACCGCGTGTGAGCTTGGCGCTCTCTCTGGTGCGCGCGGATACTCCGAGGCGCTCGGCGACTTCGGCGAGAATCTCGGGATGGCATTTCAGATTGCCGATGACCTGCTCGACTACCGCGAGGTGAAAGAGACGACCGGTAAGCCCTCGGGACTCGACCTTCGCGAGCACAAGGTGACGCTGCCTCTCATTCACGCGTTACGGGAAATGTCGGCAACGGAGCGGAAAGAAGTCGAGCGTTTGTTCGAGAGCGAGGAAGTCAGCGACGACGACATTGCTTCAGTGGTGAGGATCGTGGCCGACAACGGCGGCTTCGAATATGCCCGCGAGCGCGAGGAAGAGTTCGCCGAGCGGGCGCACGACGCGTTGTCAGGTTTGCCCGACACAGTAGCGCGGCGCTCCCTCAGTGCGTCTATTTCTTACGTCATGGAGAGACACTCGTAAATGCAACCACCCCCGCGGGGCCATGGCCGCCGAGGCGCGCTGTTCCACACCCTCATTCTGGCGGCCGGCTTCATCACCGGGGGTCTGCTCACTCAGGTGGGGCGCAGGTTCCTGCCGCCGGGGGCGGCGAAGGAGTTCTTTACGACGGGTGTAACGCCCTCTCTCGGGCCAATGCCTGTGGATTTGGTTATACTCAAGTTCGCCCTCGGCCCAATCGCGCTCGACGTGTCACTTTTGAGCCTGTTGGGGGTACTCGTGGCTTACCTCATAGCACGTTCGCTCTTCTAGGAGTCTTCCATGTTTGGCAATCTGGGATTTCCCGAGCTACTGATCATCATGGTGGTGATTCTGCTTCTGTTTGGCGCGAAGCGAATCCCCGAGATCGCGGGCTCGATGGGAAAGGGAATCAGGGAATTCAAGAAGAACATCAACGACGCGACCCGCGAAGTCACCACGGATACGAAGGCACCACTGGAGTCGGATTCCCAGTCGCGCCTGACCGCCGCCGAACTCGAGCGGCGCCGCACCGCTGAAGAAGCGGAGCGGCCCCAGCCCAAGAGACTGCTCTAGCTACTCCACGACGCGACGAGCGGAAGCTTCAATCTGCTTCCGCTTGTCGTCGATTTTCGCGGCCAGTCTGAGGTTCGAGAGAAACTCTCTCACCCGTTGCTGCCTTTGCTGCTGAAGCTCCTGCTGGCGCAGCACATCCTTCTGGGCGTCGAAAGCGGCGCGACTGGCCGCGATCCGGTTGTCTACGCGCTCGACGACGACCCCGTGCATGGCTCGAATCGGCTCGCTCACCGTGTTGAGTGGCAGAGTGAACGCGGCGCCGACCGCCTCCGGAAAATCAGACAGCTCCGGCACTCCAGTGACGCGCGTGAACGGCTTCGTCTTCAACACGTCCATCCTCATCAGCTTGGCGGCTGATTCGAGAGAGCTCGCCGCCGCGACCTTCGCGAAGTTGCGCGCCTGCGGCAAGAGCATGTCGATCTTTTTCTGGCTGACCAGGAACGTGCGGACGTCGTTCTTCGCCTGATCGAGCGATAGGGTTCCGCCGGGCGTGAGCGAATCGAGCCGCGCCAGGTAGTAGCCCTCCTCCGAGTCGAATAGCTCGCTTGTCTCGCCGGGCTTCGCGCCCTGGAACGCCCACGGTCCAACGCTGGGGATGAACTGGCCGTTCACCGTCAGTGGATTTCCTTCGACGACCACGGCACGGATCGCCGGAATCTGGAGGACCCGCGCGGCCGAATCGAATTTCGCAGGTTGATCTGTCGTTGCCGCTATGTGCGCCAGAGAATCGGCGCGCCGGTCGGTCCTGGCCGCGACCGAATCGCTCTGCTGAATGCGGAGCAGAATGTGGCGCAACGCGAGCGTGTCGCCTTTTCTTTCGTCGACCTTGACGATGTGATATCCGAATTGCGTCAGCACGGGCTGTGATATCTCGCCCGGCTTCAGCGCGGCCGCGGCCGTCTCGAAAGGAGCGACGAATCTTCCCTTGGCGCCGCGGCCGAGTGAGCCGCCGTTCACCGCCGAGAGGGAATCGGCCGACTCTGCGCGCGCGACGTCTTCGAACTTTTCACCGCCGACTATTCTCGATCTGAGCGCAACCGCACGTGCACGAGTCGCGGCGGAGTCAGCAGCCGTGACCGCCCGTTGAATGATGATGACCGATACTTTCGCGCGGCCGGGCCGCTCGAATAACGCCTTGTGGGTGTCGTAGTACGCGCGGATCTCGTCGTCGCTCACGCGCACCGCGGAATCGGAGATCCGGTCGGGTAGGAATGGAACGAAGGATACCTGCGCCGAATCGTGGCTGTCCTGCCAGCGACGCCACAGCTGTTCGTCCGACACGTACACGTCGTTGGCGATTTGGTCGAACAGCTTTTGCTTCGGGATCTCGTTGCGGTAGTACTGCTCGAGCTGGAGAAGCAGCCCGTTCTGCCGGGCCATCGGGCTTTGGAGGAAGCGCTGATATTTTGCCGGGTCGAACTGACCATCGGTCTGCAGCTCGGGCGATTGCATGAGCTGCGGAGGCGGGCTATAGCGTGCCGCCTGGAGAATCTCGTCGTCTGTAACTGAGATGCCGCGGCGCCGGTACTCCTGGCGCAGCAGCGCGTCGCTCACGAGCTGGTCGAAGGCCTGGTCCTGAAGTCGCTGTCTCTCATCGAGCGAGATGCCCTGATTGCCTCGCTGAGCTGCTTCCTGCTCGAGATTCTGCGTCGCCTGGTACCAGGTGCTGGCGAGGATTTCGTCTCCGTTGACCTTGGCGACGGCGGTGGTGGTGGTAACCTGTGTACGCCCGAGCAGGCCCGAAGTCTGCGCGAGCAGAAATCCGCCGACGAACAGTATCACGATGAATATCCAGATGTATTTTGCGGAGGCCCGCATCTGTTGCAACAAGGGCACTACTCCTTACACGAATTGAGGAGCCCCCGGATCCGGGGGGGAAATGGCGTATAACCTTGTAAGGTATGAGTTTGAGTGATCGAGATGCAAGTCGCGCGGAGCCATTGATTGATGCATCTTTCAGCGCTTGGTGCCCGGGCGGTTCAGGCTTTGGAAAGGGGATGGCGAATTGAAGGCCGAACAGGTGCAATCGAACAGGGGTAACTGAGTGGATTACGATCGGCTGCGAGAGCTCCAGGAAAAATTCGATGAGAACCCGCGCCGGTATTTCGCTCCGCTTGCGAACGAATACCGCAAAGGTGGACAGCCCAAGCGCGCGATAGAGATCTGTCGCGCGCACCTCGCGCAGATGCCCGGTCACATGAGCGGGCAGATCGTGTACGGGCAGGCGCTGTTCGAGGCGGGTGAGTGGGAAGAAGCGAAAACGGTGTTCGAGCGCGCGCTCACGCTCGACCCTGAGAATCTCATCGCGCTGCGGTCTCTGGGTGACATGTCGCTCCAGGCCGGCAACACGTCGGAAGCGCGCACCTGGTACACGAGACTTCTCGACGCTGATCCGAAAGACGCCGCGGTGATCGCGTTGATGTCGGAGATCGAGGAAGGGCGCGACGCCGTTCCCGCTTCGCTCCCAGAAGCTGTGATGAGTGCGCCGGCCCCCGAGGCTGTCACGGAAGTCGAAGCTGCGCCCGCTGTCACGGAAATCGAAGCTGCGCCCGCCGTCGCGGAGTCAGAAGCGACGCCCGACGTCCAGGAGCCGGCCGGACTCGAGCGACACTATCCGGTCGAGGCGGTAGAGGAACCAAGGCTCTTGTCATCAGCAGTCCCGGAAACCGCCGGAGCCATTGAAGAAATCACGAGCGCGAAGGAAGATGTTCCAGGCGCGCTTGATTCTTTGTCGCCCTCAGACACGGCCCCGCACGAGGAGCCCGCTGCGCCCGCAGCAGCACAATTCGCCGAGTCGGAATCTCAGGAGGAAGAGCGAGTGCGCGCCGCCGCTGAGGCGGCACCAGTTACGGAGCCGTCGCCTGCCGCGGAACCCGCGCCTGCCGCGGAACCCGCGCCCGCCGCGGAACCCGCGCCCGCCGCGGAACCGTTCGTCAACGAGACGATGGCGCAGCTGTATTTGCAGCAGGGATATCGTCAGCTCGCGCTATCAGTCTATCGCCAGCTTTCCGCATCGCGGCCGCAGGATCAGGGACTAAGAGATCGTATCGCGGAAATCGAAGCCGCTGACGCCGCTGATCACCCCGGTGAAGTGCCGATGATGCGCCGCGATGAGCCGATCGAGGCGCCGCCGACGCCGCCGACGCCGCCGACGCCGCCGGCATCGCCGCAATCGCGCGATCGGGACTCGATCGAAGCCCCAACTCGCGATGAGCCGCGCGCGGAACCCGAAGGCATCGCGGCGCGCGAGCCATCGATCAGAGAATTCTTTGCCACACTCGGTCGCCGCCGCCCTCCGCGCGCAACCGGAACCTCCGGGATCAGATCCCCAAACAGGATGCCTGAGCCCGCTCCTCCACTCAGCAGTCCCGTCCCTGGCGCGACGCTCGACGGCGTGTTCGCCGGCGCCACGGTGAGTCCATCTGATGCGCGCGCCGCGTCGCGCCTCGCCGGAGCATTCAGCGCTACGACTGGTGCAGCCGGCGGCACGAGAACGCCTCCGACTCCGCCGATGCCGACACCGCGCGTCAATCCGCGTGTGCCGCAAGCGCAGGAATCGGAAGAAGATGTCGCCAAGTTCCGCGCCTGGCTCGATGGACTCACGCGCGAGTGAAGATCGCCGTCATCAATGGCCCCAATCTCAATCTGCTCGGCACGCGTGAGCCCGCTCTCTACGGGACTGAAACACTGGCCGATATCGAGTCGCGCCTCTTGAAGGTCGCGATGGAGCTCGGCGTCGAGCTCACGTTCACCCAGCACAATGGTG
>JBBQWD010000057.1:0-8373 GCA_038210945.1 Gemmatimonadales bacterium | reverse complement strand
CCCTTGTCGAAGGACAAGCGGTGGCGCGTGGTCGAAATCATAGAACGTGCACGTTAACGGAGACGGCCAGTGATCCAGCAGGAATCGGTGGTCAAGGTAGCGGACAACTCGGGCGCGAAAACGGCGCTCGTGATCCGCGTGCTCGGCGGAACCCGCCGGCGCTACGCCACGCTCGGCGATGTAGTCATCGTCGCCGTGAAGAACGCGCTCCCGAACGGCACGGTCAAGAAGTCGGACGTGGCGCGCGCGGTGGTGGTGCGCACGGCCAAGGAGACGCGCCGGAAGGACGGCTCCTACATCCGCTTCGACGAGAACGCAGTCGTAATCATCAACGAACAGGGTGAGCCGCGGGCGACCCGCATCTTCGGACCCGTGGCGCGCGAGCTCCGCGAGAAGAAGTACATGAAGATCGTGTCCCTGGCTCCAGAGGTTTTGTAAAGTGAGAGTACTGACATACCGGAAGACGGCCAAGACCCGTCTCCACGCCCGCCACGCGGAGAACTCGAAGCGGATGAAGCTGCACGTGTCGAGGGGCGACACGGTGCGGGTGATGCGCGGCGACGACAAAGGCAAGGAAGGAAAAGTGCTGCGCGTGTTCCTCAAGACCGGCCGCGTGCTGGTCGAGGGCGTCAACATCGTGAAGATGCATCGCAAGGCGCGTACGGCCGAGGAGCAGTCGGGCATTCGGGAGGCGCCGGCTTCGGTGCACTCTTCGAATGTGATGCTGCTCGATCCCAAGTCAGGCGAGCCGACCAGAACCAAGGCTCGCTTCGACACCGATACGTCGCACACCGAGCGTCGGAGAACCAAGGAGCGCGTCAGCGTCAAGCAAGGGGAACCGATTCCCCGCGTGCGCTGAGCGAGGAATAGACAATGGCAACGAAAGAGAAGAAGCAGCCGAAAAAGCGTGAGGTGAAGGAGCAGGTCCAGGTCGAGCACACCGGCAAGGACCTTCCCGTACCTCCGCCGCGTCTCAGGATCTACTACGAGAAGACGGTGCGTGAGAGGCTGAAGTCGCAGTTCGGCTTCACCAACGTCCACCAGATTCCGACGCTCGAGAAGATCGTGATCAACTGTGGCGTGGGCGAAGCGATCAAGAACGCGAAAATCCTCGACACCGTCGTCAACGAGCTCGCGATCATCACCGGCCAGCGTCCAGTGCGGAAGAAGGCGAAGAAGTCCATCGCCAACTTCGGCCTGAGAGAGGGTCAGGAGATCGGGTGCGCCGTCACGCTTCGTGGCGCGCGAATGTGGGAGTTTCTAGACCGGTTCGTGACCGTGGCGATCCCGCGCATTCGTGACTTCCGCGGCATCAACACGAAGTCGTTCGACGGCCGCGGAAACTACACGATGGGCGTCAAGGAGCAGATGATCTTCCCGGAGATCAATTACGACATGGTGGAGCAGATCCACGGCATGGACATCACCATCGTCACCACGACGAGCAAGGACAATCAGGCGTTCGCGCTGCTGCGCGAGCTCGGAATGCCCTTCCGTGGCGACGACAAGCCGATCATCACGCAGTAGTAGTCAACCAAACAGGAAGAGAGATACGAGATGGCGCGTAAGGCCATGGTAGAGAAGAGCAAGCGGAAGCCAAAATTCGCGGTGCGACAGCACAATCGCTGCGGAAGGTGCGGAAGATCGCGCGCTTTCCTGAGAAAATTCGGCCTCTGCAGAATCTGTTTCAGAGAGCAGGCGCTGTCGGGTTACATCCCGGGCGTCCGCAAGGCGAGCTGGTAACCATTCACTTCTACGCGTCCCCAACGGGATACGGTAGGAAAGGAAAACGAATTAATGAGTATGACCGATCCGATAGCCGATATGCTCACGCGTATTCGGAACGCCTGTGGGGCAAAGCACCGCCGCGTGGACATGCCGGTCTCGAAGCTGAAGGTCGAGATCGCGAAGATCCTGAAGGAGAACAACTTCATTCAGGATTACAAGACGCTCGACACAGAGAACGGCAGGCAGCTGCTCCGCGTCGTGCTCAAGTACGCGCAGGGCGGGCAGCCGGTAATTCGCGAGATGCGCCGGATTTCGACGCCGGGCCTCAGGAAGTACGTCGCGGTCGCGGAAATTCCGCGCGTTCGTAACGGGCTCGGCATGGCGATTCTCAGCACGTCGCAGGGCGTGATGTCGGATCGGCAGGCGCGGCAGGCCCGTACCGGCGGCGAGCTCCTCGCCCTGGTGTGGTAACGGAGACATAGATGTCACGAATTGGAAAGCATCCGGTGCCCGTACCCAAGGGCGTTACGGCGAAAGTTGAAGGAAACAAGGTTCACGTGAAAGGCCCCAAGGGCGAGCTCGAGCGCACTCTTCATCCGGAAATGAAGGTCACGTTCAAGGACGATCAGATCACAGTCGAGCGGCCCTCGGACGAAGCGAACCACAAGGCGCTGCACGGCCTCTCCCGCACGCTGGTCGCCAACATGGTGGAAGGCGTGACGAATGGCTTCAAGAAGGAGCTCGAGCTGGTCGGCGTCGGCTACAAGGCGGAACCGCGGCCTTACGGGCTGCAGCTCGCGCTCGGGTTTTCACATCCGGTCAAGTACGAAGCGCCAAAGGGCATCAAGCTCTCAGCGCCTCAGCCGACTTCGATAATCATCGAAGGCGCGAACAAGGAAGTCGTCGGTCAGGTGGCTGCCGAGCTGCGCAGCCTCAGACCGCCCGAGCCTTATAAGGGCAAGGGAATCAAGTATCTCGGAGAACAGATCCGCCGCAAAGCTGGTAAGGCGGGAGGTAAGTAATGCCGAAGATGGCCAGACCAAAATCGCGCGATCAGCTGCGTACTCGCCGCCACTACCGACTTCGCAAGAAGGTCATCGGCAGCGCGGAGAGGCCTCGCCTGGTCGTATATCGCTCGCTCAAGCACATCTACGCACAGCTGGTGGATGACACAGCGCAGCGGACCCTGATGACGGTGACGGACTCGGGTCTCGAGGGAAAACCGACCGCGAGATCGGTCGAGGTTGGAAAGCGCATTGCCGCCAAGGCGAAGGACGCAGGCGTCAAGCGGGTTGTCTTCGATAGAGCAGGATACAAATATCACGGCCGCGTGAAAGGTGTGGCCGACGGAGCCCGCGAAGGCGGGTTGGAGTTTTAATAAATGGCAGATAACGAGAATCCCGAAGGAGCTCCGCCGGAACAACCGGCGGCAGCAGAACGTCCACGCACCGGTGGGAGCGCGCGCAGTGGTGGCGGAGCTGGCGGACGTGGCGGACGCGGCGGTGGTGGCCGAGGCGGGCCAGGTGCCGGCCGCGGGCGTGGCGCTCCGGGCGGACAGGGCGGTGGCGGCCCACGTGGCGAGGGTCACGGCGGCTCGCGCGGTGGTGGACGCGGCGAGCGCAAAGGTCGTGACCGCGATGGCGGTCGGGGCGACGGTGGAAGCGAGCTCGTCGAGAACGTGATCGCGATCAACCGTGTCGCCAAGGTCGTGAAGGGTGGACGTCGGTTCTCCTTCAATGCGCTCGTCGCGGTGGGAGACGGACAGGGCCGCGTGGGTTTTGCGACCGGCAAGGCGAACGAAGTCTCGGAAGCCGTACGCAAGGCCGTCGATGGCGCACGCCGCAACATGGTGAGCATCCCGATGACCGGTGGAACGATTCCGCACGAAGTCGTCGGCTCGCACGGCGCCGGCAAGGTTCTGATGAAGCCAGCTGCTCCTGGAGCTGGTGTGATTGCCGGTGGAGCGGTGCGCGCGATCATGGAGTGCGCCGGTATCGCCGACATCCTTACGAAGAGTCTCGGCTCGACCAACCCGCACAACATGGTGCTGGCGGCGTTGGACGGCCTGCAGCAATTGACGACGGTAGAGCAGATCGCTCGCGAGCGCGGCATGGAAGTGTCGAGCATTGGTTATCGTTCGCGCGCGAAGTCAAAGGAGGTCGCACATGCCTAGGACACACGTGTGGTGGAACACTCGCGGCCCGAAGAAGACCGCGAAGGAGACCATCACTGAAGGAAAGGTTCGCATCAAGCAGGTGAGAAGCGGAATCGGCCACTCGTGGCGGATGCGTCGCACCCTCGAGGCACTCGGCCTCAGGCATCACCAGGCTGAAGTGATCAGGCAGGATTCACCCGCGCTACGCGGACAGATCAAGCACGTGCGTCATCTCGTCGAAGTGACGCCGGCAGAGGAATAGCGAGTGGCAACCAAGACAAAGAGCGAGGCGCGCGCCCCAAAAGGAGAGCGCACCGTCAAGATAGGTCTTCACAACCTGGCTCCGGCTCCCGGATCACACCGGAATCGCAAGAGACTCGGGCGTGGTCCGGGCTCGGGAACCGGCAAGACGTCCGGCAAGGGACACAAGGGCATCAAGGCGCGCTCGGGCCACCACGGCCCAGGTGGCGGCAAGCCGCAGTTCGAAGGCGGTCAGATGCCGCTCACGCGCCGCATACCAAAGCGTGGTTTCACGAATATCTTTCGTACGGAGAATCAGGTCGTCGCTTTCGACGATCTCGCCAAGCTGCCAAAGGGAGCAGAGGTGACGGAAGAGACTCTGGCCGAAGCCGGATTGATTCGCAAAGGGAAAGGTCCGGCCAAGCTTCTGGCGAACGGTGATGCCGCAAAGGGCCTTACCGTGCGCGGCGTGAAGATGAGCGCCGGAGCTCGGCAGAAAATTGAAGCGGCCGGAGGCCGAGTAGAGAACTAATGGCGCAATCAGCCCCCGCGGCGGCAGTCAGCAACATCTACAACACGCCGGAATTGCGGGACAAGATCATGTTCACTCTGATCTGTCTCGTGATTTACAGGGTCGGCGCGCACATCACGGCTCCGGGCGTCGACCTGGTCGCGCTCACCGACTTCTTCGCCAACAAGGGGAAGGGCGGGCTGCTGGGCCTCTACGATCTCTTCGTTGGAGGCGGACTGTCGCACGCGACGGTCTTTGCCCTCGGGATCATGCCGTACATCTCGGCCAGCATCTTCATGCAGATCGCCGGCGTGGTGATACCGACCGTCGAAAAGATGCAGAAGGACGAGGAGGGCAGAAAGCGCGTGACGCAGTGGACGCGCTACATCACCGTCATTCTCGCCGCCGTGCAGGGCTGGGGTTTCGCGCTCTTCACAGCATCGCTCGAGAACGCTGTCGCGAATCCGGGGTTCGGCTTCAAGCTGCAGATGGTGCTCGTGCTGACGACCGGCGCGATGTTCGTCATGTGGCTCGGTGAGCAGATCACAGAGAGAGGTCTTGGAAACGGTGCGTCCCTGATCATCTTCTTCTCGATCGTCGAGCGCTTCTGGCCGGGTATCTTCAGCACGTTCGGCTTCGTGAAGACGCGAGCTGTCGGACCGTTGTCGCTTATGGTGCTGGGGATCGTGATGGTCGCGGTCGTAGCCGGAACGATCGCGGTGACGATGGCCGCGCGCAGAGTGATGATCCAGATCCCGCAGCGCACCATGGCACGAGGCCGGCAGAGGGAAGCGGCGAAGAACTTCATCCCGCTGCGCGTCAACGCCGCCGGCGTTATGCCGATCATCTTCGCGTCATCGGTGATCGTCGTCCCGGGCGCAATCGCGCAGTTCAGCGGCAACGAGACGGCGCGCATTATCTCCGAGTACTTCCAGCCCGGCACCTGGCTCTATTACCTGCTGTCGGCAATCCTGATCATCTTCTTCACCTACTTCTACACGTCGATCATCTTCAATCCGGTCGACATCTCGGAGAACCTGAAGAAGCAAGGCGGGTTCATTCCCGGCGTCAAGCCGGGCGCCAAGACGGCCGAGTACATCGATCACGTCGTGTCGCGCATCACGTTCCCGGGCGCGATCTTCCTGACTTTCATCGCGCTGTTGCCGGTGTTCATCGCCGACATGATCAACGTCCCGTTCCGCTTCGGCGGAACGTCACTGCTGATCGTCGTCGGTGTGGCGCTCGATACGATGACGCAAGTCAACCAGCACCTCCTGCTCCGGAAGTACGACGGCTTCATGAAGAAGGGCCGCGTTCGATTCCGCGGGCGCCAGGCGGGCGGCGCTTACTAGTTTCGATCGGAGGAGCCAAAAGCTCCTCCGACTCTTTTTGGACGGTGCAGATCATGATCATCGTGCTGCTCGGCCCGCCCGGAGCGGGAAAGGGAACGCAGGCCGACAAGCTGGCCGCGCGGCTTGGCATCCCGAAGATCGCCACCGGTGACGTGCTGCGAGCCGCCTTGCGCGACGGGACGAAGCGCGGCCTCGAGGCGAAGTCCTACATGGATCGCGGCGACCTCGTGCCCGACTCGGTCATTCTTGGTATCCTTCAGGACGTGATGACGTCCCCCGCCACGAAGAAGGGGGCGATTCTCGACGGCGCCGTGCGCACGGTGCCTCAGGCCGAGGGATTGAGCACGATGCTGGGAGAGATCGGCAAGAAGGTGGACAACGTGCTGCTGTTCGATGTCGACGGCGAAGAACTGGTGAGAAGGCTAAGCAGTCGCACCGTCTGCGAGGGCTGCCAAACGCCCTACATGGGCCGCGATCCGGGGTCCGCCTGCGCGAAGTGCGGCGGAAAGCTCGTGCGACGGAAGGACGACGAACCCCATGCCGTGCGCAATCGCCTCCAGGTGTACCGTTCCCAGACGGAACCGGTGATTGGCTGGTACAAGAACAACAAGATGAAGGTCCACAACGTCGATGCCGCCGGCTCGGTGGACGAGGTTACCAAGCGCGCCCTCAAGGCGCTCGGGAAATGATTCAGATCAAGTCGCCGCGCGAGGTCGAGATTATGGCGCGTGGAGGCGAAATCCTTGCGGCGACGGTGCGTCTGCTGGAGAAGAGCGTGCACCCCGGCATGTCGACGCTGGAGCTGGACAAGATCGCGGATGACTTCATACGCAGCCATCCGGGAGCGACACCGGCGTTCAAGGGCCTTTACGACTTTCCCGCCAGCATTTGCACGTCGATCAACCAGGAAATCGTGCACGGGATTCCGTCTCGGAAGCGGATGATCGATGAAGGCGACATCGTCTCGATCGACATCGGCGTCAAGCTGGAAGGGTACTACACAGATTCGGCCACGACGGTCGCCGTTGGAAAGGTCGACGCTCAGTCGAAGCAGCTGCTCGACGTTACCAGGAAGGCGCTGGCGGCGGGCATCGAAGCGGCGACCACGGACAACCATCTCGGCGACATCGGAGCCGCGGTACAGGAAGTCGTCGAGTCAGCGGGGTTCAGTGTCGTGCGCGATCTCGTCGGTCACGGAATCGGTGTCGGCTTTCACGAGGATCCACAGGTGCCCAACTACGGAAAGCCGAAGCGTGGAGTCAGGCTGCAGCCGGGATTGACCATCGCGATCGAGCCGATGGTGAACGTCGGAAAGCCGGGAACCCGGACGATGCCTGACCGGTGGACAGTGGTTACCGTCGATGGGACTCGCTCCGCGCACTTCGAGCACACGATCGCGGTCACAGAGAACGGACCGCGCGTCCTGACCGCGCTGGTGGGCGAGCCAGTTGGGGCTGCCCGCTAGCGGACCAGCGGGCTGGGAAGCACCGGCTGCTCGACTTCGTAGGGAATGAGCGGCCGCGCGCGAAGGTAAAGCTGTTTGTCCGGGCCGACGCCGATCGCGAGCGTATCTCCGCGAATCACGAACTCGGCTTCAGAATTCTGGCGGCGCGGTGTGAGGATCTGGAAACGGATCTTGTTTCCGGTGACGCTGTAGGTGCCCTTCATCACCTGCATCGGAACGCGGAGCCGTACCGAGCCGTCGTTTGTGTATTCCTCGTATGCGGGGACACCAGTCATGTGGGTGAACCGCCAGACTCCGACCAGTCCAGACGCGCCCGGTCGGATGCGCACCTGCCGTTCAACCTGTCCATCCGATGAGAAGATCGCGGTATCCCCCGCTACGGTTAGAGTCCGATTCTCCGAGAACTTCATTCCGGGATCATCGTTGTAGATCGTGAACCTGTCGCCCTCGGCGGTTGACGATACGTTAGCCGCGTTGGTGTGCCCAGTGCCTGCGCTGGTGCATGCAGCTGTTACAAGAACGACAGAGAGGCGACAGATGAGTGACCGCATCGTTTGCTCCGTCTATTTTTGTGGCGAGAGTGAACCCTCAACACGTTTCGCCACTCTTGCCGCTAAGTCAACGACTTTCTTCACCAGTTGCGCGGACTCCTTCGCCATGGCCTCGCCTTTCGAGCGATCGTCGAGCGCAGACACGTTGACGCGTACGTTGTAGTCCGCGCCTTTGCACGCGGCTTCGGCGAGAAGGGCGGCCACGCCCGCATCGGTCACCGCATTGGTAGTCCCTTTCTCCGCGACCAGCGCAGCAATTTGCGCGACTTCGACGGCCGCGCGAGCTGTCTCGAGGGGAACTTCCGCCGCTTTGAGGAGCGCGCTGGTTACGGCTTCGCTCCGACGCGCTGCTGCATCCGCTGGTTCCTTCG
>JBBQWD010000056.1:0-8378 GCA_038210945.1 Gemmatimonadales bacterium | reverse complement strand
GGCCCGCGCCTTCTTAGCTGGCGAGTCTGTCAAAGAGCTTCTCGAGCTCCTGCTCCAGCAAGTCCGCGGTATCCCGATAGGTCTCGAGGTCGCCGCCGTAGGGATCGCTGATTCCCTGGTTCACCGCGCCAGACGCGTACTCGTCGATCACGTGGGCTTTTCCGCGACCGCCCATTTGCTTCACCGGCTCGAGATGACCGGGCGTCATGACGAAAATGAGATCAGCCTCGGATACCATGGTGGGCGTGAGCCCTTTCGCGCGATGCCCACTGAGATCCAGCTCCCGCTCCATTCCTACGAGCAGTGCCTCGTCGGTCGCGGGCGCGTTGTCCCAGGCGTTCGTGCCCGCGCTCGAGACGTTGAGATCCTCAATGCCGCGTCGATCGGCGATCTTGCGCGCAAGCGCTTCAGCGAGGGCGCTCCGGCAGGTGTTGCCACTACACACGAAGAGGAGATTCATCTCTCAAGCATCGCCGACGAGATCCGGGACACTTTCTCTCAGCACGGCCGCCGAAATCGCTCCAGGACGTATCACCCTTGGCAATCGTCCGGTGCAGTCGACTACCGTTGACGGCTGCGATTCCTTTAGCCGGCCACCGTCGAGAACGCGCAGCTTGCCGCTTGTAATGGCCTCGCTCCATTGCGCTACGATCTGATCGGCCGCCATTGCCGGCGGAACGCCCGGCCGGTTCGCGCTGGTGGAAGTAATCGGGTCGCCGTGGGCGCGGATCAGCCGTGCCAGCGAACGTTGTGGCGTCCAGCGAACTGCGACTCCTCCTTCAGGCCCGCGGAGTCTGTCGGGCACACGCTTCTCCCCGCCAGGCAGCACCAGGGTCAGCGGGCCGGGCCAAAAGCGAGCAGCGAACGTCGAAGCATATCCCGTCAAATGAAGCCCGAGGCGCGTGATCATCTCGCTCGCGGCGACGAGGAGCAAAAACGGTTTTCCGGGTGGTCGCCCCTTGAGATTCACGAGCTGCTCGAGCGAGCGATCGTCCACCGCACCGCCGAATCCGTAGACCGTTTCCGTCGGGTATGCGAGCACCTTGCCCGCGGCAAGATGGGCGAGGGTTCCGTTGATGGCAGCCTCGACTTCTTCGGCGGACCAGAACGGCACGACCATCGACTGCGATTTCATTCGCGGAAGATACTCAACGCCTCCGCCAACGCGAAATCATTCTCCTCGGTGATCTTGAGCGCTCGCTCGCTCCCGCGCACGACGACGACAGGCAGTCCTATCTTCTCGCACAGAGCGGCGTCGTCCGTCGCGATTCTGTCGGCTGCCCGCGCTTCCTTGTGCGCGCGCTCGATCACCTTTCGCGGAAAGGCTTGCGGCGTCTGCGCTCGCCACAATCCGAAGCGGTCGACGGTCTCGATGACTCTACCACTCGTGTCGACGCGCTTGAGCGTATCGGTGACTGGAAGCGCCGCCACTGCTCCGTTGCCTTTACGCGCTTCATCGATCACGCGCCCGATAGTCTCGCTCGTTACGAGTGGCCGCGCGGCGTCGTGAATGACGACGATCTCGCATTCGCTGGGAAGATCCTCCAAGCCATTGGCGACCGATTCGCTTCGTTCCCTGCCGCCGACGGACAGAAGCAGTCGATCTGCATCGCTCTGGAAGATCCAGGGAGGTGGATCGCCCACGTACTCGCGCGGGAGGACACACACGACCATCGCGACATCGACGCGCGCCTGGAATGTCTGGATGCTGTGGAGCAGCATCGGCTTGCCGGCGACCCACCTGAACTGCTTCAGCTCCGCGGATCCGGTGCGGGAGCCGCTGCCGGCGGCCACGATTATCACACCGACGTCGCGTTTCATCTACGCGTGGAAAAGCTGTCGGAAAAGGTCGTTGATGGTGCGGACGCCGACCATTTCGATGCCGCGCGGGCCGCGCTTCGGTATTCCCCTCTCCGCCATGTACGCAGTCGTCATCCCCATCTTCGCCGCCTCGCCGAGTCGCCGCTCAGCCTGGGACACCGGCCTGATCTCGCCGCCGAGTCCGACTTCGCCGAGAAAGATCGACGAGTTCGCGACGGGCCGGTCGTAGACGCTCGATGCGAGCGCGCTAGCTACGGCGAGATCGCCGGCCGGCTCCTACATCCGAACTCCCCCGACGACGTTGAGGAAGACATCCAGCTGCGAAAAAGACAGACCCGCCCGTTTGTCGAGCACGGCAAGGAGGAGCGCGAGCCGCCTCCCGTCGAAGCCCGTGCTTACGCGCTGCGGAGTTCCGTACCCCGCTTTTGCCGCGAGCCCCTGGATTTCGATGAGCACCGGACGAGAGCCTTCAAGCAGCGCCGTGACGGCGCTTCCGGACGAATTGTTGAGCCTATCGCCGAGGAATAGCTCGGACGGATTCTCGACCGCGATAAGTCCTTCTTCCGTCATGCGGAACACGCCAATCTCGTCGACGCTGCCGAAACGGTTCTTCGTCGCCCGAAGGATCCGATGCTCGAGCATCCCCTCGCCCTCGAAGTAAAGGACGGTATCAACTATGTGCTCGAGCGTCTTCGGGCCGGCGATTCCCCCACCCTTGGTCACGTGGCCAACCGCGAAGACGGTCGTCTCCGTCTCCTTCGCGAACCGCATCAGGCGCGCGGCGCACTCTCTCACCTGGCCGACGTTACCTGGCGCGCCCTCGAGATCACTCGTGAAGATCGTCTGAATGGAATCGACGACAATCGCATCGAGTTTCTGCGAGCCGGCGGTGGCGAGGATGGTCTCCAGCAACGTTTCATTGAGGAGCGAGACGTTCTCCGCCGAGCCGTGCAAACGCTCGGCGCGAAGCTTCACCTGGAGCGCGGATTCTTCGCCGGAGACATACAACGTCGCGTGGCCCATCTCCTCGAGCTTGCCAGCCACCTGAAGCAGCAAGGTGGATTTGCCAATTCCCGGCTCACCGCCGACGAGCACCATCGACCCAGGGACGATCCCGCCGCCAAGAACGAAATCGAATTCCTTGATTCCGGTCTTGAGGCGCCGGCCCTGGGAGCTCTTCACATCGCGGAGCCGCGTAGTGGGGACAACGCTTCCACCCTCGGCCATCGACTTCTGTCCGGATGCGCGACGTCCCGACGCAGTCGTTGCCGCCCGAGACGTCGCCATCTCCTCGACGAGGGTATTCCACTCGCCGCAGACGTCGCAGCGGCCGGCCCACTTCGGGTGCTCGGCGCCACAATTGGTGCAGCGATATACAGTTTTTCCTTTCGGGGTCACTGCGATGCTAGACGGGGCGACAGATTCTCGAAGCGCGTGTACGTCTTGTTGAAATACAGATTCACGAACCCAGTGGGGCCGTTCCGCTGCTTCCCGACGATGATCTCGGCGCGCCCCTCGAGCGAGTTGCCGTCCTTGTCGGTGGGACCGTCGTACACTTCCTGGCGATAGATGAACATCACCAGATCAGCGTCCTGCTCGATGGCGCCGGACTCGCGCAAGTCAGAGAGCTGGGGGCGCTTGTTCTCGCCGGTCCGCTGTTCGGGCGCGCGTGACAGCTGCGAGAGAGCGACCACGGGAACGCGGAGCTCGCGCGAAAGCGCCTTGAGTGAGCGCGAGATGTAGCTGATCTCCTGTTGCCTGCTTTCCGTGTTTGTCGGCCCCTGCATAAGCTGCAGGTAGTCGATGACTACCATCCCAATGTTGTTCTCCATCTTGAGGCGCCGTGCCTTCGAGCGCATCTCGAGCAGAGTCATGCTGGGCGTGTCGTCAATCCAGATCGGAGCGTGGCTCAGAATGCCGGCGGCCCGGCCGAGGCGCACGAACTCTTCGTCGTGCAGCTTGCCCTTGCGAAGGCGTTGAGCGTCGACGCGTCCCTCGGACGTGAGCAGGCGCTGTACGAGCTGTTCCTTGCTCATCTCGAGCGAGAAGAATGCAACAGGCACGTTGTTGTCGAGCGCGGCGTTCTGCGCGATGTTGAGAACGAAGGCAGTCTTACCCATCGAGGGACGACCGGCGACGATGATGAGATCCGACGGCTGGAAACCTGCGGTCAGCTCGTCGAGATCCTTGAACCCGCTTGCCACACCCGTAATCGATCCGCTGCCGCGCTGGATCTCCTCGATGCGCTCCATCGTTGGCCAGAGGAGCTCCTTGATACGCATGAAGCCTTCGGAGCCGCGGCTCTGGTTCACCTCGAAGATCTTGTGCTCGGCCTCGTCCAACAGCTCCGTCGCGGGTGCCGCCGATTCGAAAGCTTCCGCCACGATCGCAGTGGATACCTCGATCAGCCGGCGGCGAAGGGCTTTCTCACGAACGATTTTGGCGTGGTACTCGATATTGGCCGCGGTTGGAACCGCGTCCACGAGAAATCCGATGTAATCCTTGCCGCCGCTCGACTCGAGCGAGCCCGACCTGGCGAGCTCCTCGGAGAGCGTGAGCGGGTCTACTACATCACCGCGCTCGGAGAGGGCGACCATCGCCCGATAGATCCGCCGATGCCCCTCACGATAGAACATCGTGTCGTCGATGAACTCCGTCGCGCGGAGGATCGCGTCCTGATCCATGAGCATGGCCGACAACACCGCCTGCTCTGCGTCTTCAGAGTAAGGCGGTCGTCGATCCTTGTACGGGTCACGAGCGGGAGGGGCTATCGAGAATTCTACGGGCGAGCTTGACATCTTCCCAAGTCGGTCGTTTCCAGGCCGGATTGCGTAGCAACGCGGCGGGGTGATAAGTGACTATCAAAGGTATGCCATGATAGCGATGAACGAGCCCACGAAGTTGTCCTATCCCGGCCTTCGTTTGCAATAGCGTTTGCGCCGCGAAGGTTCCGAAAGCCACGATTACTTTCGGTTGGATGAGCTCGAGCTGCCTGATCAGGTATGGACTGCAGGCTTCAACCTCTTCCGGGCGCGGATTCCGATTTCCCGGTGGCCGGTGCTTGAGGACGTTGCAGATGAACACCTGCTCCCTCGTCAGATCGATTGCTTCAAGAATCTTGGTTAGGAGCTGTCCTGCCTGGCCGACGAATGGTCGGCCGGTCTCGTCCTCCTTCGCTCCAGGGGCTTCACCAACGCACACCAGCTTTGCTTTCGGATCGCCTTCGCCCGGCACGGCGTTCGTAGCGGTCTCGTAAAGCGGGCAGTGTGTGCACTTCCGCACTTTTTCCGCGATCTCATCGAGCGAGCGAAGCTTCTCGATTACACTCGGCACCAGCTCCGCCTCGTTGGCCGGGATTACGATGCCTTTCTTGAATGCCATGTCGTTCGGGATCTCAGTGATAGCCGGTGTTGGTTCGATCGTAGGTTCAATAGAGGGAGTTGGGGCGGGCGCAACTGCGTCAACATTTACGCCAGCATCGCGTAGCGACTCGCGCCAATCCTGAGATGGCACACCCGCGAGCTCACGAACGCTCCGCTGCGATTGTTTCGTCGGTACCGAACGACCCGCTGCTCCGAGAAGCCGCATTACGTCCTCTACGTTCAGGCTGTCGAGAACGAGCTCCGATTCACCGAGCTCGCGGCGCTGCTCCAGATAGCGGCGGAGGAGATTCTTAGCGTCCATTCAGTTCCTTCTCGACCCGATCGAGGAGAACCTCCGCGAGTTCGACCTTCGACATCAGCTCGAGATCTTCCTGCTTGCCGTCACGAGTGAGGACGGTCACTCGATTGGTATCGACCGCGAAGCCCGCGCCCGGCTCCTTTGCATTGTTCA
This sequence comes from Gemmatimonadales bacterium, assembly GCA_038210945.1. Classification (GTDB taxonomy): domain Bacteria; phylum Gemmatimonadota; class Gemmatimonadetes; order Gemmatimonadales; family Gemmatimonadaceae; genus UBA4720. The sequence continues at coordinate 2,723 of JBBQWD010000056.1, read as the reverse complement.
ACACGACGATGTCCAGGTCCTTTGCTTTGAGCTTCTCCCGCGCATTCTTGATCCCGTCGGTTGTCTCGAGCGCGAAGCCAATGATCAGGCTCTTCTTCTTGCGCTTGGAGATCGTCGATTTGAGGATGTCCTCTGTCTGCTCGAGGTCAATCTTCGGAGCTCCTTTTCCTTTCTTGAGTTTTTGCGGAGCTTCCGCAGCCGGACGGAAATCAGATGGCGCTGCTGCCATGATGAGCACGTCGGTTGTGGGAAGCGCTTCGCCAACGAGGCGGGCCATCCCCTGCACAGTCTCGGCCTTCAGAGTGTTGATCTCGGACGGAAGCGGAATGTCGACGTGGCCGGCGATCAACGTAACATCGGCGCCCCGTCGCCACGCGGCGCGAGCGATCGCAACTCCCATCTTTCCGCTGCTGTGGTTGGAGATGAATCTCACGGGGTCGATCGGCTCCCTCGTTGCGCCGGCTGTGACGACGATCTTCCTGCCGGCGAGAGGTGATCTGCTCTCGAGCAACCGCCCGATGTGGCTCATGATCTCTTCTGGCTCGGGCATCCGTCCCGGTCCGCTTCCCTCTCCTACAGCCAGCGGACCTTCGGCCGGGTCGAGGATTTCGTAATTCAGCGAGCGTGCCTGCGCGACGTTGCGCTTGGTCTGTGCGTGGGACCACATGCGGTCGTTCATCGCCGGGACCAGAAGTACTTTCGATTCGGCGGCGAGAAGGCAGGCCGTCAGCAAATCATCCGCGAGGCCGTGGGCAGCGCGACCCACGAAATCGGCCGTGGCGGGAGCGACGACGATGACATTTGCTTCGCGGGCGAGCTTGATGTGATCGAGAGCGTGCCCGGGCCCAAAGATCTCGGTGTGCACCGGGCGGCCGGTAACCGCTTCGAACGTGATCGCGCCGACGAACTCGCGCGCGGCGCGAGTCATCACTACGTCGACCTCAGCTCCCGCCTGTGTAAGCAAACGCGCCAGCCACACTGACTTGTAGCTGGCGATGCCCCCGGTAACACCGAGGAGGACGCGGGTGCCCGAGAAGGGACGCGCGGTAACTACTCCGTGCGACGGCGCGGAACGACGCGGTACGCGACGTCGCCTTCGGTGAGCTCCTCGAGGGCGCGGGTCGTGAGCTTCTTTTCTCCCGGCGCCGAGCGATCGCGGGGGAACTCGTTGAGTACGCGCGCGTACTTGGCCGCGACCAGAACTCCCAGATACTTGTTGGTCGCGTGCTTCGCGACTTCGGTCGGAATGAAAACCTGCATTTACTTCCTCGCTGTGTAGTGATCGATGGCGCGCTGAATCCCTGTCATCAGTTCTTTGACACGCGCATCGAGTGCTCCGTCGCGGGAACGCGCTAATCCTTCTGCTTCGATTATGCTGGAAATCGCCGCGACGGCCGAGTCCACTTCGTCGTTGACGACGACATACTGATACAAATCTATCGCCTTTAGCTCGTCTTTGGCACTTCTGAATCTACGAATCAGCGATTTAGGGTCCTCGGTACCCCGAGCCTCAAGCCTGGCGATCAGAGCCTCGGCGGACGGAGGCAGGATGAAGATGAGCACCGAGCCGGGGAACGCGGCGGCGAACTGACGGGCCCCCTGAACATCGATGTCCATGATTACGTGCTTCCCGGAGGACAAAACCCGCTCCACTTCCGCGCGCAACGTTCCATACAGGTGGCCATGGACTTCCGCGGACTCGGCGAACTCCCCGGCGGCCTGCCCGCGCTTGAAATCCTTGAGCGAGAGGAAATGGTAGTCCCGGCCATCCAACTCACCATCGCGCGGAGGCCGGGTCGTGCACGACACCGAGTATCCGACGTCCTCCCTGACGGCGAGGAGCTGATGCGCGATCGTCGTCTTTCCGCCGCCCGACGGCGCGGAGAGGATGATGGGAAAGGCCATTACTCGAGGTTCTCCACCTGCTCGCGAATCCGCTCGAGCTCTTCCTTGACCGCTATGACGTCGTCCAGAATAGGCGCGTCATTGGCCTTGCTGCCGACCGTATTCGTCTCGCGGAGCATTTCCTGGAGGATGAAGCCGAGGCGCTTCCCCACCGGCTCGCTCGTGTTCGAGCGCACCGTCTCCCGGAAAGCAGAGAGATGCGACCTGAATCTGTCCAGCTCCTCGGCGATGTCCAGCTTGTCGGCGAGAATCGCAATCTCCTGGGCGATGCGTTGTGGATCTGCGCCCGCTCCGCCGATCAGCTCGCCGACAGTGCGCTTGACGCGCTCGTGCTGCTCCTTGAGCCTGACGGGGGCGCGTTCTTCGATCCGCCGGAGCCTGGCCTCCACCGCGTCCACTCGTTCGACCAGGAATGCGGCGAGCTGCGCGCCCTCCGCCCGGCGCATGGTGATCAGGTTGTCGATCGCCTTGCCGACGATTCCCGCGAGCGCCTCGCCAGCAGCGGGGTCAGCCTGGTCCGTCGGTGCGGCGACCACGTCGGGGAGTCGAAGGATGGTCGCGAGGTCTACCTCACCTCCCAGAGCGAGTTTTTTCTGGAGCTCCCTGAGAGTTGTGGCGTAGTGCGCGACCCGTGCCTCGTCGATGACGGGTCCGGTCGCGGCCTCGCGGTCCACTCGGGCGGTCAAGGTGACGTAGCCGCGAGCGATCTTCTGGCGAAGTAGCTCCCGGATCTCCGCCTCCCACCGCGCGAAGGACGAGGGAAGCTTGAGATTCGGGCTGAAGAATCGATGGTTGACGGTCCTGATCTCGACGCTTGC